>JALYLK010000224.1 GCA_030774275.1 Actinomycetota bacterium | reverse complement strand
GACGAGGATTGCGCCGGCGGCGATCAGTAGCAAGCTAACTCCGATTCCCATTGTTCTCCTTTCGTGGGCCTGTTGGACGATTCGGCCCGCGACGCCTGGTACCCCGAGCGGTGCGCGGAAAACAACGTTTCGTAAAGGTTTGTAACGCCTGTTTCCAAGCCGCGTCGTTGCTGAGGATTCAGTAGGCTCGCGATCGTGCGAAGGGGAGTGCTCGTGCGCTTGGTCGCCGTTGGGCTCGCCGTCGCCGCAGTGACGCTAGCGGTGGCTTTGTTCGTCCCGTGGCTGCCGACCCCGGCCTCGAAGCAGGCGGACCGGATCGACTTCGTCTTCTGGTTCGTCACCGCGATCTCGATCGCCATCTTCGCGCTCGTCGTGGCGGTGATCCTCTACTCCGTCGTCCGTTTCCGCGCCGCGCCCGACGACGACAGCGATGGTGCGCCGATCCACGGCAACACCACGCTCGAGATCGCCTGGACGGCCGTGCCGGCGGTGCTCGTGACCGTGATCGCGGTCGTCAGCGCCGTCGCTCTGGCCCAGAACGAGCACCTGCCGAAGAACCACCTGCGGGTCAATGTGACCGCCCAGCAGTGGGTCTGGTCGTTCACCTACCCGAAATACCGGGGCCTGACGATCTCTCAGTTGCGGCTTCCTCTCGGCGAGACCGTGCAGCTGAAGATGCACGCCTTGGACGTGATCCACTCCTTCTGGGTGCCGCAGTTCGGACAGAAGCAGGACCTCGTGCCGGGGATCACGACGCAGCTCATAATCACGCCGAAGCGGTTGGGCACCTATCCGGTCGTCTGCACGGAGCTCTGCGGCGAGGGCCACGCGCTCATGCGGAGCGAGGCGATCGTGATGAAGCCGAAGGCGTTCGCGGCCTGGGTCGTAGCGGAGCAGCGCGCCGTCGCGAAGGCGAGCCAGGCGCCCGGAGGAGGAGGTGCCGGCCTCGCCGCTTTCAACAGCAACGGCTGCTCGGGCTGCCACACCTTCAAGCCCGCCGGCTCGAACGGAACGACCGGGCCTGACCTCGATAATCTGCCCGCCGACGCCCGGCGTGCGGGGAAGCCGCTCGAGGCGTTCGCCCGCACGTCGATCGTCGATCCGAACGCGTACATCGAGAAGGGGTACCAGCCGAACATCATGCCGAGCACGTTCAAGTCGCTGCCCAAGCAGCAACTCGACGCGCTTGTCCAGTTCCTCACCGCAGGGCAGAAGAAGTGACGACCACCGCAGCCGCTCACGACGACCTGCACGCCGGCCCCGCGCCGCCTCCGCGAGGCTGGCGCCGACTGCTCGCCCCAGGTTGGCTCCGCGTTCCGTGGATGAGCGCGCTCTTCTTCGGGATCGGCCTCGGGATCACCTTGCTCGTCCGCTGGGCGGAGGGTTGGCACCCGATCTGGGACGGACAGGTGATCACGACCGTGGAGCTCACGGCGGTTCCGTTCGGCATCCTCGCGGGGATCGGCGGCTTCGACTACTGGGTCCGCTACGCGATCGGCTCGCCGACTCGGCCGGAGGACCACTCGGGCCACGGCGCCTATAGCTGGCGCGACTACTTCCGCGTCAACACCGACCACAAGGTGATCGGTGTTCAGTACCTGGTCACGACGATCTTCTTCTTCGTCGCGGCCGGCTTGACGGCGATGATCATGCGCGCCGAGCTGGCACGGCCGGGGATGCAGTTCGTCGGCAACCAGGTCTTCAACGAGCTCTTCTCCGTGCACGCCGCGCTGATGATCTTCCTCTTCATCATCCCGGCCTTCGCCGGGCTTGGGAACTACGTGATTCCTCTGATGATCGGCGCGCCGGACATGGCGTTCCCGCGCTTGAATGCGCTCTCGTTCTGGCTACTCCCGATCGCGGGTCTGATCATGCTCTCGAGCTTCATCGTTCCGGGCTTCGGCTGTGGCTGGACCGGTTACGCGCCGCTCTGTTCGACCCACCAGGAGCTCGGCGCGGTCTTCTTCAACATGGGCGTCCAGTGGGCGGGGGCCTCCTCGATCATGACGGCCCTCAACTTCCTGGTCACGATCATCACGATGCGTGCGCCGGGGATGACCTTCTGGCGGCTGCCGCTGCTCGTCTGGGCGAACTTCACGACCTCGCTGCTGGTCGTGATCGCGACGCCGTTCATCGCCGGCTCGCAGTTCATGTCGATGTTCGACCACATCATGCACACGAACTTCTTCAACTACGAGGCCGGGGGCTACGTTCTCGGCTACCAGCACATCTTTTGGTTCTACTCGCACCCGGCGGTCTACATCATGATGCTGCCCGGGTTCGGGATCGCCTCGGAGGTGATCTCGACCTTTGCCAGGAAACCGATCTTCGGCTACCGCCTGATGGCGCTTTCGCTGATGGCGATCCTCGTGCTGGGGTTCTCCGTCTGGGCCCACCACATGTTCGTCTCCGGGATGGCGCCCTGGTTGCGCGTGCCGATGATGGTGACGTCGGTGGTGATCGCCGTCCCGACCGGAATCAAGGTCTTCTCGTGGCTCGCCACCTTATGGGAGGGGAAGCTCAACTTCTCGACGCCGATGCTGTTCGCGCTCGGCTTCGTCTCCATGTTCGTGATCGGTGGCCTCTCCGGGATCTATCTCGCTGCCGTGCCGATCGACATCCACGTCTCGGACACGTACTTCGTCGTCGCGCACATCCACTACGTCCTGTTCGGCGGCTCGCTGTTCACGATCTTCGCGGGCATCTACTACTGGTTCCCGAAGATGACCGGCCGGATGTACAACGAGCGGCTCGGCAAGCTGCACTTCTGGCTGACGTTCATCGGGTTCAACGCGACCTTCTTCCCGATGCACTACCTGGGGATCCAGGGGATGCCGCGCCGCGTCTCCGACTACGCGCCCCGCTTTGCCGACCTCAACTTCTTCATCTCGATCGCGTCGTTTTTCCTGGGGGCCTCGACGCTTGTCTTCCTCTACAACATGATCGTCTCGTGGAACCGCGGCGAGCCCGCGCCGGCCAACCCGTGGCGGGCGCATACGCTCGAGTGGCAGGTCTCCTCGCCCCCGCCGGTCTTCAACTTCGACGAGATTCCTCAGGTCGTCGGCGGCCCGTACGAGTACGGGGTTCCAGGGGCGCGGCACGCGGTCTTCAACGGCGACCGCGTAACCGAGGAAGAAGAGGTGCGCGCGTGAGTCACATCCTCGTGATCGCCAACGAGACCGTCGCCAGCAAGCAGCTGCTCGATGCGGTCCGTGGTGAGACTGCCGCCGGCGTCGATCTGGTCACCGTGCTCGCGCCTGTGAACTCGCCGTCCGGCGGTTATGTGGTCTACGAGGACACCCGCCGCGCGGCGGCCGGACGACGGCTCGACCGGACGCTCGAGGCGTTGAAGGAGGCCGGGATCTCGGCGCACGGGCTCGTTGTCGAGAGCTCGCCCGTCGATGCGGTCAAGGATGCTCTTGCCCAGTTGGAGCCGCGCCCCGACCGCATCGTCGTGTCCACTCATCCGGCGCAGAAGTCCGGCTGGCTGCGCAAGAACGTGGTCGACAGGATCCGCGAAGCTGCGGGAGGCATCCCCGTCGAGCACGTGGTCGTCGACCTCGAGTCCGAGGGAGGTCCCAAGAACGTGCTCGTGGTCGCGAACGAGACCGTGATCGGCGAGCCGCTGCTCGAGCGCATCCGTGAGCGCGCGCAGCGCGGGCCGGCGAGCTTTCTGATCATCGCGCCCCAGAGCGATCCGACACAGGCCGACCATCCCGAGGCCGAGCGACGGTTGCGCCGCGCGCTGACGATCCTGCGGGCCGACGGGATCGACGCCCACGGCCAGGTCGCCCACCCGGATCCGTTCGCCGCGGCGACGCATGCGGTGGAGGACGAGCGAATCGACGAGATCATCGTCTCGACGTTCGCTCCCGCCAAGTCTCCTTGGCTCCGCCGTGACCTGATCCAGCGCCTGCACAAGGCAACCGGTCTGCCGATCGAGCACGTCGTCCTCCAAGACCAGGAAGCGGCGGTCACCTGAGCACGCACGCCGAAGCCCAGCACGCGGCGCATCCGCCCGAGGCGCACCAGAGCTCGCGGGTCGATGCCCGCACGCTCGGGATGTTCCTGTTCATCGCCTCAGAGGTGATGCTCTTCGGCTCGTTCTTCACGGCCTACTTCTTCATCCGCGTCGTCAATCACCAGGCATGGCCGCCGCCCCCGTTCCACCTGCCCGTCTTCGTCGCGTTCGTGAACACCGTCATCCTCGTGACGTCGAGCTTCACGATGCACTGGTCGCTGCAGTCGATCAAGCGCGGCGACCGTGCCGGGCTTAAAGCGGGGCTGACGCTGACCTTTCTGATGGGTCTCGCGTTCCTGCTCACCCAGCTCCTCGAGTATGCGCGGATTGGGTTCACCCCGCACGACACGGCGTTCGGAACGGTCTTCTTCTCGCTCACCGGCTTGCACGGGGCGCACGTGTTGGTCGGGCTGACGATCCTGGCGGCGATGGCGACGCGCGCCTACCGTGGGCACTTCTCGCCGGAGGATCACCACGGCGTCGAGATCGGCGGCATCTACTGGCACTTCGTCGACGTTATGTGGATCATCGTGTTCACGACCGTCTACATCCTCTAGCGAGGGGCCCATTTGCCGCTGAACCCCTTCCGTAGCGAGGCCGAGGCGTATCGCTTCGTCTGGCTGACGATCGGCTACTTCGGACTGATCGTGGCGGGGGCGCTGATCAACCGCTGGGTCGGACTGGCGGTCTTCATCGTTCTCAGCGCATTCGTCGTCTACATGTACCTGCGCCGTGGCGAGCGGCGCTCACGGGTCCTGACGCCGACCGGGTCGCGGACCGAAGAGAACGAGCGGCGGATTCTCGTTATCGCGAACGAGACGGTCGGCGGTCAGACGTTGCGCGACACGATTCGAGAGCACAGCGAGGGTTCGCGCGCCGAGGTGCTGGTCGTCTCACCCGCGTTGAACACACCGCTCAAGCACTGGGTGTCCGATGACGACGAGGCGCGAGAGGCGGCGGAGCAGCGCCTCGAACGAAGCCTTGCCGGACTGCGGGAAGCGGGCATCGAGGCGCACGGGGAGGTCGGCGACGGCGAGCCGCTACAGGCGATCGAGGACGCGCTGCGGACGTTCGGCGCCGACGAGATCATCATCTCGACCCATCCCGAAGGCCGGTCGAACTGGCTCGAGAAAGGCGTCGTCAGCGGAGCCCGCGAGCGCTTCGCGGTGCCGATCACGCATGTTGTCGTAGATCTGGACCGCGAGCGCGAAGAAATACAGCGCTGAGTCCGGCTCCGGCTGCGCCGAAGCTATGACGACTCATCGCTGGGAAATCGTCTCTCCTTTCCAGCGACCCTGTCGCGACGGGCGAAGCCCGCCGCTCCGCGAAGATCCAAGTAACAGACTGTTACAAGGCTATTTCGCCCCAGGTCACGCTTCCAAGCGGCCCCGTGGCTCGGTCGTCAAGTAACAGTCTGTTACTAACTCTGGGGCGACGTAGAGCTCGCCGGCAGGCGCTGGCGTTGCCTGCGTTTCGGCTACTTCTTGCTCTTGATAAAGGCGATCAGTGCTTTCGCCTTCGTTGTGGGCACCGAACCCGGTGGGATGGTTGCGCTCATGATGCCCTTCGGGAAGCCCTTCACTATCTGCTTGTCCGGGTCGAGGATCGACTCCAGCAGATAGGCGTCGTTGGCCGTCACCGTCTGGCCGTTCGAGAGCTGCACTTGCGAGCCGTAGAGCCCCTTGAAGGTCGGTCCGACTCCCTTCGCGCCGGTCAGCGAGTGGCAGCCGGTGCAGCCGAGGCTCTCGTAGAGCTTCGCGCCGGTCGCGGCCAGGCCCGCGCCGCCTCCGCCACCGGCGGGGGCCTTCAGCGTCGGCGGCGCCCCCTCGCTGCCGGCTCCCGTCCCGGCCACGGCGGCGATATAGGCTGCGACCGACGCCGCGTTCGCTCCGGTGACGATCTTGGCCGGCATTAGACCGGCGGGAGCGGGGTGGTAGATCTGGTCGTAGACGACCTGCTTGATCGTGCTCAGTCTGAAGTGCTGCTCCCTCGGCCCGGCGAAGGCGCCATCCAGATCCGGTCCGGTTGTCCCTTGCGTGCCGGCATCGGCGAGCTTGTGGCAGCCGCCGCAGTTCAAGACGAAGAGCTTCTTTCCCTGCCCGATGTCGCCGCCCTTGGCGATTCCCGTCTGGCTGCTACCGCAGGCGGCAGAGAGCACCGCGACCCCCACCATGAGCAGTGCCGCGGAAAGGAGGCGCAAAGTCTCTAGGCGGGAGGCTGGCTCGGAGTTCCGACCTTCGAGAGCGCTTCGTCGCGCGTTGGGTAGATCTCGAAGACGCGATCGAGGCCCGTGATCTCGAAGATCTTGGTGATGTTCCTGTCGCTGCAGACCAGCGAGAGCTGGCCGTCGTTCGTCCGCAGGCGCTTGACGCCGCCGACCAAGACCCCCAGCGTGGTCGAGTCGATGAACGTCGTATCGGAGAAGTCGACGATGACGTCCTTCCCGCCCTTGGCGATCACGTCGAGCAACTGCTGCTTGAACTCTGGTGCGGTGTAGAGATCGACCTCGCCGGCGAGCGCGATCACATACGCCCCGTCGATCTCCTCCGTCTTGATGTCGAAGTTCATCCGCTCCCCCGGTAGTGGACGCCTGAGTCTAACCCTGCTTCGCAGGGGCGAGCACAGCGATCCGTTGCCTCGCCTGCTGGGCGCTCGGGTCGGTCGGGGCCAGCTGGATCACCTTCCTGTAGGCGGTGACCGCGGCTGCCGTGTCGCCGGTCAGGTCGGCGAGCTGCGCGTAGTGGAACTGGGTGTTGACGTCGGTCGGCTGGAGCTTCGCGATCCGCTTGTAGAGCTGAGCGTCCTTCTGCAAGGCCGTGTTCGCGTCGGTGAACGCAACGTTGGCTTTTTGCACGAGCTGCTGGCTCGAGGTGTCTTGGCTGAGGATCTGGCCCACCGGGCTCGCGCTCGAGACCCCGATCACGCCCGCCAGCGTCAGCGGGGCCTGCCCCTGGAGGCTCTGCCCTTCGGCAACCTTGTCCTGATACCGGACCTCGTAGTGACTGGCCACGCTCTGGAGAGCCGCGAGGTCGTTCGGGCGCAGCTTCAGCACGTGCTCGTAGGCCGTGTTCGCATCGTTCAGCTTGCCGTCGGTCTGGTACGCGGTTGCGAGGTCATTCCACGCATTCGGATCCTTCGGGTGCGCCTGCGTCTTCTTGAGCGCGCTGTTCACGGCCGAGCTACTGGTCGAGCTGCCGTTGTTCCCGAAGATGTTGAAGTTCCCACGCAGCAGGTCGCCGATGCCGGAGCCCGAGCCGACTCCGAAGAAGACGAAGCTGAGTGCGAAGACGAACGCGAGAAAGACGAACACCCATTTGGCCTGCCGTCGCAAGCGCGGGAAGAACATGGTCTGCTCGACGGTGGGCGGCCGTCGCGCCGAGGCCTGCTTGCGACCCCCGCTCTGAGCCTTGGCGCCTTTGCGCCGAGCCTGTGCTGCTCCTCTCGCCATTCGGGGCCTAGGGTACCTCGACCCCGGCCGGGGAGACGGCTTCCCAGTCGAAGGCCTCACCGACCTCGCGGAGCCGACCGCGCGTCGGCTCATCGCAGAGCGCGCCTTCCAAGCCGGCCTCGTATGAGCTCTGCGGCTCGACTCCGAGCTCGTACGCGGCGGCGTAATCCTTCGAGAGGTCGGTGCCGAACATCGCCGGGTCGTCGGTCGAGATCGAGCAGATCGCACCGGCCGCGACGAGCTGTGGCAAGGGGTGCTCGCGGAGAGAGGGAACGGCCCGCGTCCGGACGTTCGAGATCGGGCAGACGTCCAGGACGATTCGCCTGTCTGCCAGCTCCCGCAGCAATGCTGGATCCTCGACGGCTCTGATTCCGTGGCGGATTCGCCGTGCGCCGAGCGCATCGAGCGCGCCGCGGATCGAGCTCGGCCCCGCGTGCTCGCCGGCATGCGGAACCGAGGCGAGCCCTTCAGAGCGAGCCAGCTCGAAGGCCGGTGCGTACGGCTCGGGTGGATGCTCGGCCTCCGGCCCTCCCAGCCCGACGCCGACGACGCCGCGGTCGCGGTACTTGATCGCGTACCGCACCGTTTCGAACGCCTCGTCGAGTGAGTAGACGCGCGCGATGTCGGGCGTCAGGCGGATCTCGATCCCGAAACGCTCGCGGGCCTCGGCCGCTCCGTCGCAGGCGCCGCTGAAGACTTCGTCGCTGTCGAGTCCTCGCCAGAGGCCGAGGGAGAAGATCGCCTCCAGGTAGACGGCTCCGTGCTCGGCCGCCTCTTCCGCGTACTCGACCACGATCTGCCGGAAGTCTTCGGCGCGCTCGAGCGCGCTGGAGGTCAGCATGAAGACCTCGATGAAGTGTTCGAAGTCGCGGTACTCGTACAGCGCCTGGAGACCTTCGACGGAGTCGACCGGCAGCGCGTAGCCATTGCGCCGCGCGATCTCGAGCAACGTCTCGGGCCGCACCGTTCCCTCGAGGTGGACGTGAAGCTCGATCTTCGGGTAGCTCAGGATGCCTCGCTCGTCGCGAGCTCCCGGCTGCGGGCGCGCCGCTCGATGAACACCGAGAGCCAGATCGAAGACTCGTACAGGATCCAGAGGGGGATCGTCTCGACCGCCGTGGTCACAGGATCGATTCCCGGGAGCAGAACCCCCACCACGGCGACGATGAAGTAGCCGAGTCGGCGGTTGTTGCGGAGCTGCTGAGTCGTCAGCACCCCGAGGCGCACGAGCGCCAGCACGAAGATCGGCAGCTCGAAGACAAGCGCGACCGCCAGGAGCACCGTCATCGAGAACGTGATGTAGTCGCGCGCGCGAATCTGGACGTTGAAGAGGTTGTTGTCGTAGTTCGTCAGGAAGTGGACGGCGGCCGGGAGGGCGACGAAGTAGCCGAACGTGAGTCCGAAGGCGAGCAGGACGGTCGACAGTAGGACGAAGTAGGCAACGAGCCGCTGGGTGTGCGCCTCGAAGGCGGGTGCCAGGAAGCTCCAGAGCTGCCAGAGCACGACGGGCATCGCGATCAGGAAACCTGCCCAGATCGAGACCCAGATCGAGGTCAGGAAGGGCTCGGCGACCCCAAGCGTGAGCAAGTGTCGGTGCTTCTCGGGGAGCGCCCGCTCCAGCCAGTGGATCAGGTGCGCGTGGAAGACGTAGGCGACGATGAAGGCCGCGCCGACCGCAAGCAGGCAAACGATGATTCGTGACCGAAGCTCGTCGAGGTGCTCGACGAGCGTCGCCTCCTCGGTATGGCCAAGGCGGCGGGGCAGCCGCTTCATCTCAGGAGGACTTGGCTCCTACGGGACTGTGTCGTGCTCGCGCGGCTGCGAGGGCGGCGGCGCCGGTGTCTCGGTGGGCGTCGAGGACTGCGTCAGCTCCGGCTGGTGATCGTCGTCGTCGTCCTTGCCGCTGATGGAGTCCTTGAACTCGCGCATCCCTTTGCCGAGCGACTTCCCGATCTCCGGCAGGCGCTTAGCGCCGAAGAGAAGCAGCGCGAGCAACAGCAGTCCGGCGATCTCGAGAGGGCCGACGTTCGGCATCAGCAACAAGGGTAGCTCGCCTGTGGCCTTCGCGCCACGCGGCACCGACTTCGGGTGCTTCTGGGCCGACGTGCTAGTAGGTCACCGTCCGCCTGCGACCGGCGCAGATCTGGACGAGCCACGCGGAGAGCACGAGGCTGGGAAAGCTCGAAAAGAGGCCGTAGGCGGGAAATCCAGGAATCGCGTGACCTCCCAGATCGGGCATCAACTGCACGACGGCGAGGCTGACGACGCGCCCCGCGAGAAGCGCCGCTGCGGCGAAGGCGAAAGCGATCTCGAACTTGAGGAGCTTGAGAACGGCCTTGATGGCCACGGCGCCGCAAAGACTGGTCAGGATGGCTAAGGCCTCGATGCTCGCGGTCGGGTTGGCCTCGACAACGAAGGCGGCGATCCAGGAGCTGAGCGCGCCGCCGGCCACGACCGCTAGGAGTGCGGTTCCGAAGCCTGCCTGTCGTGCGTCGACCAATTGGTGCTCCCTGTAGCGTGGCCGCCCGCCATTTCGAGGTTTCGAGACAAGATTCGGCCGCTTTACGAGACCTCTGCATCCCTCGTCCGGATGCTTTGGCATACCCGCTAGCATGGTCGGTGCGAGCACGCCGACCGGCGCTTGCACCCTGATCAAATGGCACTACTAGAACTCAAAAATCTGCGTGTCGCGCTCGAGGACGGCACCGAGATCGTCAAGGGCGTCGATCTCACCGTGAACACGGACGAGACGCACGCGATCATGGGCCCGAACGGATCGGGCAAGTCGACGCTCGCCTACGCATTGATGGGTCACCCCGCTTACGTGATCACCGAGGGCGAGATCCTGCTCGACGGCGAGAACGTGACCGAGATGGAGGCTGACAAGCGGGCGCAGAAGGGCCTCTTTCTCGCCTTCCAGTATCCGCATGCGGTCCCCGGCGTGACGGTGACGAGCTTCCTGCGCTCGGCGATCAACGCAATCCGCAAGGCGAAGGCCGGGGAGGACGACCCGATTCCGATTCCCGAATTCCGCAAAGAGCTGATGGCAGCTATGGAGCGCCTGAAGGTTCCACGCGAGATGGCCAGCCGCTACCTGAACGAGGGCTTCTCGGGCGGCGAGAAGAAGCGGGTGGAGATTCTGCAGATGGCGATGCTGAAGCCGCGGATCGCCGTACTCGACGAGACCGACTCGGGGCTCGACATCGACGCGCTGAAGATCGTCGCGGGCGGCGTCAAGGAGCTCGTGGGGCCTAACATGGGTGCAGTGATAATCACCCATTACCAGCGGATCCTCAACTACATCAAGCCGGACTACGTGCACGTTTTCGTCGACGGGCGTATCGTCGAGGAAGGCGGCTCTGAGCTCGCGCACAAGCTGGAGGCTGAGGGTTACGAAGCGTTCATACCTGAGGTGGTGAGCTAGTGGCGGTTACGCCAGAGTCCGAGGTCGTCGCCGGGATCGGCAACGACTACAAGTACGGCTTCCACGACGAGGAGAACTACGTCTTCAAGTCCGAGCGCGGCCTCTCGGCCGAGGTCGTTGCCGCGATCTCGGAGCGCAAGGACGAGCCGGAGTGGATGCGCAAGTTCCGCCTCAAGTCGCTGGAGTACTTCATGGCGCGCCCGCTGCCCGAGTGGGGCGGCGACCTGAGCCAGATCGACTTCGACAACATCTACTACTACATCAAGCCCACCGAGGAGCAGGCCAACACCTGGGAAGACCTGCCCGCGGACATCAAGAACACCTGGGACCGGCTCGGCATCCCGGAGGCAGAGCGGAAGTTCCTGGCCGGCGTCGGTGCTCAGTACGAGTCCGAGGTCGTCTACCACAAGCTCCAGGAGAAGCTGGAGTCCCAGGGCGTGATCTTCAAGGACATGGACTCCGGCCTACGCGAGCACGAGGAGCTCGTCAAGCAGTACTTCGGGACGATCATCCCGCAGAACGACAACAAGTTTGCGGCCCTGAACTCGGCCGTCTGGTCGGGCGGCTCGTTCATCTACGTGCCGCCGGGGGTCTCGATCGAGATGCCCCTCCAGGCCTACTTCCGGATCAACGCCGAGAACATGGGCCAGTTCGAGCGCACGCTGATCATCGTCGACGAGGGCGCCTACGTGCACTACGTCGAGGGCTGCACGGCGCCGATCTACTCGTCCGACTCGCTGCACTCGGCGGT
>JALYLK010000223.1 GCA_030774275.1 Actinomycetota bacterium | reverse complement strand
CTCGACGAGATCGGCGTCGCGACGCTCAGGCTGGAGCGCGTCCTCGGCGGGCAGGGCTCGCCGTTCACGGTCGCGATGAAGGAGGCGACCGCGACGGTCGACCAGCTGACCCGCGACGTAGAGGCCGGCTACAAGCTGCCCTTGCGTGGCTAAAGTGGAGTTATGGAAGGCAGCGGCTTCCCGTTCGGAGGCGATCCCGAGGATCTGATGCGCAGCCTGCGCGAGTTCGCCGAGCAGCAGGCCGAGACCGTGCAGGAGGCCCAGCGCGAGCAGTTCGCGACCTTGACCCTGAACACCGCGGTCGAGCTGACGGCCGCGGCGCTGCAGCAGATCCAGGTCGAGGGGAGCGCCGACGAGCAGTCGATCGCGCTCCGCGACTCGATGCGCGTGCTCTTCCCCGAGGCCGTGGCGCTTGTAAGTGCCGCGCGCCAAGGGTTCATGCGCGAGAGCTAACGCTCCGATCGCGCGAAGACGATCTCGGCCGCCTCGCAGACTCGCCGGTAGCCGATCTGCTCGTAGATCTTGTTCGCCGTCGGGTTCGCGAGATCCGTGAAGAGGAAGCAGAACCGCCGCTCGGCGAGCAGCCGCTCCGAAAGCTCGGCAACCAGGGCAGAGGCGTACCCGCGACGCCGGTACTCCGGCGGCGTGTAGACGGGGCCGATCCGGATTCCGTTCGGCGTCGGGTTTCCGAACGAGGCGAGCGAAACAGCGCGGCCGTCTTCCCAGAGGGCGACGCCCGCGTCTTCGGCCTCCAGCCGGTGGTCGGCGGCGTGGGCGATGGACTCGTCGTCGGGCGACTCGCCTATCGCCTCCTCCGCGAAGGCCCGAAACCAGTCGAGCACGAGCGGGCGGTCGCCGGCTCCGGCGTCACGCATCCGGCCGGACGTTGGCGCCGGCGGCTCGACGCGCTCGAGCGCGAAGACGCCTTGGCCGCGATTTGTGCGTGGCGTCGCGCCGGTCTTCGCAGACCAAGCCGCGGCGAACGCCTCGGCCTCCGGCTGCGCCGCGACGACGCCGGGAAGCTCGTCGTCGATCGCGGCGGTCAGCGCCTCGAGCGCGGAATCGTCACGCGGACGGGCGAGGACGAGGTTGTGCGGCGGCGTTCGGAGGGCGGCACCGACCGGCTCCGAGCCATCCTCGGCCAGCCAGAGACCGAACTCCGGGTAGTGGGAAGGATGGTCCCGCAGTGTCCCTGCGATCCCGATGATCAGGTTGTGCCGGGCTTCGTCTGCGAGAAGCAGCGGCGAGGCGGCCTCGAGGAAAGCGGCCGGATCATCGAAGGGGAGAACGTTCATCCGGGGATCGTAGGGGCACCACCCAACTACAATCCGCCGCGCTCGTGATCCTGGATCGAACGATCGCGCGGATGCTGCCGGCGGTGCCCAAGCCGGTCGTGCACCTGCTCGCGCAGCGCTACATCGCCGGGCCGACCCTCGAGGACGCCTGTCGCGAGGTCGAGGAGGCGAACCGCCAAGGCAAGCTGGCGACGATCGACGTCCTCGGCGAGGAGATCAACAGGGACGAAGAGGCACGGGCGATCGCTCAGGCCTATCGCGACGTGTTCGAGACGATCGAGCGCAGGAAGCTCGACTCGAACGTCAGCGTGAAGCTGACCGGGCTCGGGCTGAAGCTCGACTACGAGCTCTGCCGGGAAAACCTCGAGGCCGTCGTTCGCGAGGCGGCACGCCGGGACAACTTCGTCCGCATCGACATGGAGGACTCCTCGACGACGGACGACACGTTGCAGCTTTACCGCGAACTGCGCGAGGCCGGGCACGAGAATCTTGGGATCGTCCTCCAGGCGTACTTGCGGCGGACGACAGACGACATCCGCTCGCTCGCCGACCTGCAGCCGAGCGTCAGGATCTGCAAGGGCATTTACGTCGAGCCGTCGGAGCTTGCTTACCAGGGCCACGAGGAGGTGCGCACGAACTTCCTGCGGGCGCTCGAAGCGCTGCTAGACGCCGGCTGCTACGTCGGGATCGCGACGCACGACGAATGGCTTGTCTCGGAAGGGCGGCGGATCGTGGCGAGGCGGGGGCTCGGCCAGGACGAGTACGAGTTCCAGATGTTGCTCGGTGTCGCCGAGCCACTCGGCGACCAACTAGTCCGCGAGGGCCACCGGCTGCGCATCTACGTGCCGTTCGGCGAGCACTGGTACGCCTACTCGCTGCGGCGCCTGCAGGAGAACCCGAAGATCGCCGGCTACATCGCCGCGGACACGCTCGGGCGCCTGGTTCCTCGCCGCAACGGCTCCGCTTGATCTGGGCGGAGGCTGAAGGCTGCCGCGTCGTCGACGCTGACGGCCGGGAGTACCTCGACCTGTCCGGCGGCTTCGGAGTCGCGGCGCTCGGGCACAGGAATCCGAAGATCCTCGAGGCGTGGCGCGCTCAGCCGGTCGTGCACGCGCTCGGCGATCTGGCCGATGCGGAGGTGACGGTGAAACTCCGGGAGCGTCTGCCCCGACCGTCGAAGCTCGGGGTGACCGGGGAGGACGCGGTCGAGATCGCGCTTCGCACCGCTTTGCTTGCGACGGGCAAGCCGGGGATCCTCGCCTTCGAAGGTGCGTACCACGGGACCGGCTTGCTCGCGCTCGCGGCCACCTCGACCGACGCCTTTCGCCTGCCGTTTCGGACCTGGCTTCCCGGGCCGGTCTACCGACGCCGGTTCGGTGAGGATCCGGGCCCGCTGCCTGCCCGCTGCGGCTGCGTGATCGTCGAGCCGGTGCAGGGGCGAGGCGGGGCGCACGTGCCGCCGCCCGACTTCCTCCGTGTTCTCCGTCGGCGTTGCACCGCTCGGGGCGCGCTGCTGATCGTGGATGCGATCTATGCCGGGCTCGGCCGCACTGGAGAGCTCTGGCCGGGAGCCGAGTTCGCCGACGTGCTGGTGATCGGCAAGGCGCTCGGCCACGGCCTGCCGATCTCGGCTGCGCTTTTCTACCGCGACGGGCTCGAGGAGGTCTGGGAGCTCGGCGACGAGGACGTCTACACGCACACGCACGTTGGCAATCCACTCGCGTGCGCGGCCGCTCTCGTCGTGCTCGACGAGGTGCCGAAGCTGCTCGATCGCGTCCAGGTAGCCGGCGATCGCTTCGAGCGGGAGGGCTGGCACGGAAAGGGTCTGCTGCGCGCTCGCGAGGGCGACGCCGACGAGGCGCTCCGCAGCGGCGTGATCGTCGTACCGGCCGGCCCGGGCGGCCGGCTCATTTCGGCGACGCCGCCGCTCACGATCACGGACGCCGAGCTCGACGAGGCGTTTTCGCGTCTGGGCTAGGGCTTGACCGCCTGGAGCACGAACTGGCCGGGTACCCGCGGGTCCTTCTCGCGCCAGTAGCTCTCGTAGATGGTCGAGAACTCCTCCAGCGACCGGATCAGGAGTCCGGCGCTCGCGACGGCGGTGACGATCTGGCCGAGCCGCCAGAAGCGCTCGTACTTCTGCTCCTTCGCCGGCTCACCGGGCAGGTCGAAGTGCCGCCAGCCGACTTCGACGATCGGGCTCTCGTCGAAGTAGTCCTGGCGCCAGTGCGAGGCCTGGTCGACGCAGGCGGAGACGGGATGGTCGTCATAGGCGAGCAGCAGGCCGCCGGGCCTCAGCGCGGAGGCGATCCCGCCGGCCCAGGCGTCCAGGTCGTGCAGCCAGTGGAAAATGCCACCGCCGGTGTAGACGAGATCGAAGCGCCCGCGCTCGAGCTGCAGCGGGAGCTGCTGGACGTCGGCCTCGAGAAAGACCGCATTCGGGACGCGCTCGCGCGCGACGGCTGTTGCCTCGGCGGAGATGTCGACGGCGGTGACGAGGGCGCCGAGCTCCGCGAGCTCGGCTGTCGACTCGCCGGTCGCGCACTGAAGGTGCAGGACGTGCTTGCCCTTCACGTCCGGCAGCCGCTCGCGGATCGTCTCCGGAATGCCGAGCTGATCGGCCATCGCGTCGGCGCGGCGCCGGTGAATCTCGTCCCAGGCTCGCCGGTTGTAGTCCGTCGGCTCCACGGGCTTATTGCGCGAGTAGCGAAAATCCGCCGTCGACGACCAGCGTCTGGCCGCGCACCATCTCCGCGCCCGATGAACAGAGCCAGATGACCGCGTTTGCGAGGTCGTCGGGTTGGACCAACCGTCCCGCCGGTGTTCGCTCGGTACCCATCTTCAGCATCTCGTCCTTGTTCGGGAAGTGGTCGAGCGCTTCTGTTTCGACGACTCCCCCCGAGACCGCGTTGACGCGAATCCCGCGTGGGGCCAGCTCGACGGCGAGGTAGCGCACCAGCGACTCGAGTGCCGCCTTCGAGGTGCCCACGACGACGTAGTTCTCGAGCACGCGGACGGAGCCGAGGCTGGAGATGCCGACGATCGACGCGCCGGCTTGCATCTGTGGCACCGCCGCTTTCGCCAGCGCCAGCAGCGCATAGGCGTTCGCGTCGAGTGTCCAGTCCCAGTGCTTCTTTTCCATCTCCAGCGCGGGCCGGATGACGCCGGTCGCGGCGTTGTGGATCAGGGCGTCGAGCGGTCCGAGGTCGGCGACCTCCCGCGCGACCCGCTCCGAAGACACGTTTCCGCGCACGAGCAGAGGCTCGGCGCCGGCGGCGCGCAGCTCCTCTGCGGTCGCCTCGGCGGCGCTGTCGTTCCGCAGGTACCCGATCGCGACCCGCGCCGCGCCGAGCTCCGCGAACTGCAGCGCGATCGCCTTCCCGATCCCACGCGACCCGCCGGTCACGAAGACCGAGGCGCCGTCGAACCTCATCGTCCCGGCGGGGCGTGTCCCCGTGCCTGGCACCGGGACACGGCCTGTTGGGACGCGTCGCCCAGTCTGGCGGCGGCGGTCACCGTACTGGCAGCGCTGCGTTTGCAGGTACTTCCGGGAGGACGTGGCTGCTCGAGGCGTGTCTCCGGGTCTGGCACCGGGTCACGTCCCGGCGGGACGGTGAGGCAGCGGCTCGGCCGCCGGCGCCGAGCTTGGCAGCTCGTCCCAGCCCGGCACGTCGCGCCTGACGCGGCCGCCGGTTTCGGCCCTCGAGGAGGCATGCCCGAGCCGGTCGAGCAGCTCCATCTTCTCCTCGCCGTACCGCCGCATCGGGTCGTTCTCCGGGAGGTTCTCGACGAGCTCCCTGATCCGAGCGCGGAGCTGGTAGGCGAACTGCGGAGTCGCCGGCCCGACGAGCGCGTCGATGGCCTCTTTGGTGGGCTCAGGCATCGCAAAGAGCCTAATGGGTAGGGTCGAGCGGGTGCGCCGTCCGGAGATCGCAGACCTGATGCTGTTCGCGACGGTGGTGATCTGGTCGCTCAACTTCACGGTCACCAAGTACGTCCTCAACCACGGCTTCAAGCCGCTTGCCTACAGCGCCGTCCGCTTCGGGACCGCGGCCCTGCTCTTCATCGGCTTCACCTGGGTGAGGGAGCATTCGTTCCGGCTCCAACGGGGGGATATCCCGTTCATCATCGGTGCGGCGACCGTCGGGATCTTCCTCAACTCGATGGCGTTCATCTACGGCACGAAGCTGACGACGGCGGCAACCGTCGCCCTGATCTTCGGGACGATGCCGATCCTGACCGCGCTCTTCGCCGCCGCCAGTGGGATCGAGCGGCTGCACAGCCGCTTCTGGCTCGCCGCAGCAATTTCGTTCAGCGGCGTCTGCCTGGTCGCTTTCGGCGCCCAAAGCGGCATCTCCGGCGACCTTTTGGGCTACGCGCTCGCGCTGCTTGCGACGGCCACCTGGGCCGCTTATTCGGTCGCGATCGCCCCGCTGATGACCCGCTACACCGCCTCCAGGATCAGTGCGTGGGCGCTCTCGATCGGTGCTCTCCCGCTGCTCGTCGTGGGCTCACCGCAACTCGCATCGCAGGACTTCGCCGACCTGCCGAGTGTCGTTTGGCTCGCATTCGCGTTCGCCGTCCTGATGCCGCTCTTCCTGACAAACCTCCTCTGGTTCAACTCGATCGACCGGGTCGGGCCGTCGCGAGCGTCGATTTACGCAAATCTGCAGCCGTTCCTCGGCGCGTTCTTCGCGCTCGTGCTCCTGCACGAGCCGCTTACGCGCTACCAGGTCGGGGGCGGACTGCTGATCGCAACCGGAATCGTCCTCTCGCGGAGGAAGGTGCCGGCTCTCGTCCCCAGCGGGGAATCGCCATAACGCTCCGCGAACGCCTCGCCCGCAAGCCACCGGGATACCAGTTCACGATCGGCCGGATCCTGGCGATCTACTCCGGGCTGATGGTGGCGCTCTTCCTCGCCGCTCTCGACCAGACCATCGTCGCGACAGCGCTCCCGAGAGTCGTGTCCGACCTCGGAGGGATCGCCCAGTATTCGTGGGTCTTCACCGCCTACATGCTCGGCTCGACCGTAACGGTGCCCCTGTACGGCAGGCTCGGCGACGTCCACGGGCGCAAGCCGCTCTTCATCATCGCGATCCTGATCTTCCTCCTGGGCTCAGCGCTCTGTGGCACGGCGCAAAACATGTGGGAGCTCGTGATCTTCCGCGCTGTCCAGGGTGTCGGCGCCGGCGGTCTCTTCCCGCTGACGCTGGCGATGGTCGGCATGATCGTGCCGCCCCGTGATCGAGGCCGCTACCAGGGCCTGATCGGCTCAGTCTTCGCCGCTGCGTCCATCATCGGGCCGTTGATCGGTGGCTTCATCGTCGATCATGGGAGCTGGCGGTGGATCTTCTTCGTCAATCTGCCGGTGGGCGGGCTCGCGCTGGCGGTGATCCTGGTGACGATGCCGCGGCGGCGCTACAAGCAAGAGCACTCGATCGACTGGTTCGGCGCGGCCCTGCTCGCGCTTGGAACGACGGCGCTGCTGCTCGGGCTCGTCTGGGGCGGCCGCGACTACCCGTGGGGCTCCCCGGAGGTCGTCGGCGTCCTCACGGCCGCGGCCGTGCTGCTCGCTGCGTTCGCTTTCGTCGAGCGCACGGTGCCCGAGCCGATCCTCCCCTTCCATCTGTTGCGCAACCAGACGGTCGCGGCGAGCGTCGCGTGCATGGCACTCGTTGGGATGGCGATGTTCGGGACGATCAGCTTCGTTCCGCTGTTCGTCCAGGGCGTGATCGGCACCTCGGCGACCTCGTCGGGCGTCGTGCTGACGCCCTTGCTGCTGGGCGCGGTGATCACGAGCTTCATCTCGGGTCAGATCGTCTCCAGGACGGGCCGCTACCGTCCGAACACGCTGATCGGGCCGGTCGTGCTCGGCGCCGGAGAGCTCCTGCTTTGGCGGATGGGGGTGACCACGACGAATGCGCAGGCCGCCCGGAACATGGTCATCTGTGGGATCGGCCTCGGGGCGATGATGCAGATCTTCGTCCTCTCGGTTCAGAACTCGGTGTCTCGCAGCGCGATGGGCACTGCGACGGCCCTGACGCAGTTCTCGCGCTCAATCGGGGCGACCCTCGGCGTGACGCTGATGGGCGTACTCGTCAACCAGCGCTTGCCCGCCGGCGTCAGCGGACAGGGCGTATCGATTCACCGTCTCCCTCTCGCAGGCCGGGAGGCTCTCGCGCGCGCGTTGCAGCCGGCCTTCCTCTTGGCCGCTGTGATCTGCGGACTCGTCCTGATCGTCTCCGTGCTCTGGGTTCGTGAGGCGCCTCTGAAGAGCGGCTTCGACGATCTCCCGGTCGGCGACGAGGCCTCGCCGCAACCGGGAACTCGTGTCGCGGCGCGTTAGGATGAGTACATGAGCTCGACCGACTTCATGCCGCTTGATGGGTGGGATCACGTCGAGCTTTGGGTCGGGAACGCGAAACAGGCGGCCTACTTCTACGAGCACGCTTTCGGGTTCACGCGGACGGCCTACGCGGGGCCCGAGACAGGGGTCCGCGACCGCGCCTCCTACGTCGTCGAGCAGGGCGACATCCGGCTGGTCCTCACGAGCGGCCTGCGCGCCGACAGCGAGGTGACGCAGTTCGCCTGCCGTCACGGCGACGGTGCTCGAGACATCTCGCTACAGGTGCCGAGCGCCGACGACGCCTATCGAACGGCGGTCCAGCGAGGAGCCCGCGGCATCGCGGAGCCACATTGGGCCGAGGACGAGTTCGGCCGTGTCGAGCTCTCGTCGATCGCGACCTACGGCGGCGTCATCCACACCTTCGTCAACCGCAAGGACTATGTAGGCCCGTACCTGCCCGGGTATCGCTCGACGGTCGAGAACGGGCATGCAGATCCCGGCGTCGGCCTGAAGGCACTCGACCACGTCGTCGGCAACGTCGAGCTCGGCCGCATGAACCACTGGGTCGAGTTCTACGAGCGCGTTTTCGGCATGACCAACATCGTTCACTTCGGCGACGACCAGATCCAGACGGAGTATTCGGCCCTGATGTCGAAGGTGATGGCGGACGGGAGCGGCAAGATCAAGTTCCCGATCAACGAGCCGGCCGAGGGAAAGCGCAAGAGCCAGATCGAGGAGTACCTCGAGTTCAACCACGACCCAGGCGTCCAGCACATCGCGATGCAGAGCGAGGACATCGTCGGGACGGTTGCAAAGCTCAAGGAGCGCGGAGTTCTGTTCCTCGACACGCCGGACGCGTACTACGAAGAGGTCGAAGGGCGAGTCGGCGAGATCTCGGAGGACTACACCGACCTGAAGCGCCTGAAGATCCTGGCCGACCGTGACGAGGACGGCTACCTGCTGCAGATCTTCACGAAGACTGCGCAGGACCGGCCAACGGTCTTCTTCGAGGTGATCGAGCGGCACGGCGCCACGACCTTCGGCGAGGGCAATTTCAAAGCCCTCTTCGAATCGATCGAGCGTGAGCAAGCCCTTCGTGGCAACCTCTAGCAGATTCGAAGAGCAACGTAATCCCGTGCCAGGCTTCAGCCTGGCTTGGGCGTACTTATCTTCGATCGAACGCGAACAGGCGCTGCGCGGAAATCTCTGAGCTTCTCGCTCGACCATGTCCAGGTCGTCGTCCCCCCGGGGGGCATCGACGAGGCCGCGCGCTTCTACAGCAAGGTCGTGGGCCTGGAGCGGATCGACCGTCCGGAGACGTTGGGCGGCATCGGCGCCTGGTTTCGCGTCGGCGCGCAGGAGTTGCACGTTTCCGAGCACGAGGGCTTCGTTCCGGCGGTGAAAGCCCACCCCGCGTTCGAACTGGCGGCCGCTGAGCTCGACGCCCTCGCGGCGCGGCTGGAAAAAGCGGCCGCCGAGGTGCGCTGGGACGACCGGTTGCCGGGCGCCCGCCGGTTCTACTCGTTCGACCCGGCCGGCAACCGGCTCGAGTTTCTGACCCGGGCGTAGAAGGCCTCGCTGTTGTGACTTCTCACGTTCTAGACCCTTCCGGCCTCCGCGACCGTTGTAAAAGGCGCGTAAGGATTCGACGAAGTTGCGAGGACTTGAGGTGCAGGAAGCGCATGAACCGGGCAGCCTGAGAACGCACGGACGTCGTCATCCATGCGAAAGGGGACCACCTACATGAAACGTTTGTTGGCACTTCCGGTTCTCGCCGCGGGCGCTATGGCGCTTGCTGCGTTGGCCTTCGCACACCCCGTTACCGCGAACAAACACCAGCCGACCGCAAAGGGCGGGAAGCTCACATTCATGGTGACAACAACCGATCACGGCTGCGACTTCCGGCCATGGGCAACCGACACCCTCAAGCGCACCTACAAGGTGCATCTTCGGGAAGACGGCTCCTACACCGTCCGCCGCGAAGACAGGGGTCGCTTCGTGACCACTGCCGGCCAGAGCCCGAGCGCCGATCCTTGCCCGGGCGTTATCCGCCGCGGCAAGCACGGCTCGAGCCTCAACGCCGGTGTCACAGGAAAGCTTCACGGCTATCTCCAGGGCACCGTCACCGGCGGGACGTTCATCCCGACCGGGACCTGCACGGCCACCTGCTCTGCCGATGACTTCATCGCCGGCTTCTTCACGTCGGGCGCGTCGTTCACATGCAGCCAGGGCTATGCCGGCTGCCGCTTCAACTTCAGCTACACGGCCCAGCACCAGCACAAGCAGGGTCTCCTGTACCACCACTGGGTGGACCGGGGACTCGACGGCCTCCACGAGATCCTCATCGGCGACATCGCCAACTCGTAGCCGACGGAATTTCTTGGCCTGACGAGGAGCCCGCGACAGCGGGCTCCTCGCTTTTTGGAGATTCTTTCGGTCGTGACACCCCAGCGACGAACCGCACTCGTCTCCGTCCTCGCCGCCTGCGCGCTGATCGCGATCAAGCTTGCGGTCGCGATTCCGTCGCACAGCCTCGGCCTTCTTTCGGAGGCGGCGCACTCGGGCACCGATCTAGTCGCGGCCCTGCTCACCTTCTTCGCGGTCGGCGTCGCCGGCCGGCCTGCCGATCCGAGCCACGCGTACGGTCACGGGAAGGCCGAGCACCTCGCTGCGCTCGGCGAAGCGGCGCTGCTCGTTGCTGCGGCGCTCTTCATCATTTGGCGCTCGATCTCGCATCTCGCCGGGCTGACGCCGGCCACCGTGCACGTGGAGTGGTACGCGCTGGTCGCGCTCGCGATCGTGATCTGCGTCGATTTCAGCCGGACGATCGTCTCGGTCCGCGCGGCGCGGCGCTACGGCTCCGCCGCGTTGCAGGCGAATGCCGTGCACTTCGCCGGCGACATGGCGGGCTCCGTCGCCGTCCTCGGAGGACTGCTCGCGGTGCGGGCCGGCTGGCACGAGGCGGACTCCGCGGCGGCGCTCTTCGTCGCGGTCCTCGTTCTGGCTGCAGCTGCGCGGCTGATCCGCCGGAACATCGACGTGCTGATGGATCGCGTTCCCTCCGAGGCGCAGGAAATCGCCTCGCGGGCGATCGCATCGGTCGAGCCCCCCGTGCAGCTGCGGCGACTTCGGATGCGCCAGGCTGGGAGCAAGCAGTTCGCCGACGTCGTCATAGGCGTTCCACCCGGGGCCGCGGTCGGCCAGGGTCACGCCGCGGCGGACGCCGTCGAGGCCGCGTTGCACGACGCGCTGCCGGAGAGCGACGTCGTCGTCCATGTCGAGCCGCAGGAGGACGAGGCCGCGCTCCGCGAGCGGGCGCTCGCCGCGGCGCAGCGCGTCCTCCAGGTGCGCGAGATTCACAATCTCTCGGTGCTTCGAACCGACAGAGGCGCTGAGGTCACGTTGCACCTGAAGCTGCCCGGGGAAATGCCGCTAGAGGACGCGCACGCCGTCGCAAGCGAAGTCGAGCGGTCGATCTCGGAGTCGCTGCCGGAGGTCGTCTCCGTGCAGACGCACCTGGAGCCGCTCGCCGAGCCGGCCCGGGGCACGACCGTCGAGCGGGATTCGCGCTTCGTCGAGGAGATCGTTCGCGAGGCGACGGGAGCCGAGCCCCGCGAGCTTCGTTTCCTCGAGACGGACGAAGGGCTCGTCGCCTTTGTGACTCTCGGCCTCGATCCCGGGACCACGCTCGCCGACGCGCACCGTCGCGCCAGCGAGGTCGAGGAGCGGATCCGCAAGGAGCGCCCCGAGATCGCCGACGTGATCGTCCACACAGAACCATGAAGCTGTGCTTGTTCACACCGTTGGATCGCGAGGTGCGCGGCTGGGTCGGCGCGATCGAAGGCGACCGCGTCGTCCACCTCGCGGCGCAGAACCTGGCCTCCTTCTTCACCGGTGGCGGCTCGGCCCGTGAACACGACGAGTACGCGCTCGAGGACGTCCGGCTGCTGGCACCCGTCCCGCGCCCGCCCTCGGTGCGCGACGCCTATGCCTTCGAAGAGCACATCCGGAACGCTGCGCGCGTCACCGGCCGCCCAGGTGTGCCCGACGAGTGGTACGAGCTGCCGGTCTTCTACTTCTCCAACCCGGCAGCGATCTACGGGCCCGACGACGAGATCCCGTTTCCAGCCGGCTCGGAAGAGCTCGACTACGAGCTCGAGGTAGCCGCGGTGATCGGCGGAGGCGGTGTAATTGGCGGGTTCACGATCATGAACGACTGGTCCGCGCGTGACCTCCAGCGCAAGGAGATGAAGGTCGGCCTTGGCCCCGCCAAGGGGAAGGATTTCGCAACCTCGCTAGGCCCGGTCGTCGTGACACCGGATGAGCTCGGCGACCTGCGACTGGAGATGGTCGCCCGAGTGAACGGCGAGGAACGCTCGCGCGGGAACATGGGCGACATGTACCACTCGTGGGAGGCGATCATCGAGCGCGCATCGGCGAACACGCAGCTCGTCCCCGGCGACGTGATCGGGTCGGGCACCGTCGGCACCGGCTGCATCCTCGAGCACGGCGACGGCCGCTGGCTGCAGCCCGGCGACGTGGTCGAGCTCGAGGTCGAGGGAATCGGCGTGCTCCGAAACCGCGTCGGCGCGAAGCCCACGTAGTAAGACTCGGACCTGTGGAAGCACCCGAAACCCACTACACGTTCAGCGGCGACGTGAACATCGCGTACCAGGTGGTCGGCGAGGGGCAGCTGGACCTCGTCTTCATTCCGAGCCTGACCCACCATGTGGAGCTCGTCTGGGAGAACCCTCCACAGGCGCAGTTTTTCAGCCGCCTGGCCTCGCTCGGTCGCCTGCTCCTCTTCGACAAGCGCGGGACAGGCATGTCGGACCGCGTCGTCGGGGCCACGCTCGAGGTGCGGATGGACGACATCCGTGCGGTAATGGACGCGGCGGGGTCCGAGCGTGCGGTTATTTGCGGCCTCGGCGACGGCGGGCCTCTCTGCGCGCTGTTCGCGGCCACCTATCCGGAGCGAACGATGGCCCTGGTTCTGGTCCACGCGGCGGCGCGCATGGTTCGCAGCCCAGAGCTTCCCTGGCTTCCGACGCGAGCCGAGCGGGAGCGGGAGATTGAGGAGCTCGCTCATCGCTGGGGCGATCGCGAAGCAGCCGCCGAAATGTTTGGCCGCGGCTCGCCGAGTGCGACGGAGGAGGAGAGGCGAGGCTTCGCCCGAGTCATGAGACTGAGCGTCAGTCCCGGTTCGGCGGTTGACTACCTCCGGATGAACCTGGACGTAGACGTCCGCGACATCCTGCCGCTGATTCGTGTCCCGACTCTGGTTATGCACCGAACGGAGCTGGATGTCCTGGACACCCGGAACGCGCGCTACCTGGCGGAGCACATTCCCGGGGCGCGCCTGGCGGAGATGCCGGGGCGCGATTTTGCACCGCAGTTGGGCGATCCGGAGCGGTTCTTCGCCGAGCTGCAGAGCTTCCTGAAGGAGGTTGTGGAAGAGGAGGCGTGGGAGGCCGAGCCGGACCGGGTTCTCGCGACTGTTCTCTTCACCGACATCGTCGATTCCACGGCGCGGGCAGTCGAGCTGGGCGACCGCGCCTGGCGCCGGCTGTTGCAGCAGCATCACGAGATCGTCCGCTCGCAACTCGGGCGTTTCCGCGGCAAGGAGATGGACACCGCAGGCGACGGCTTCTTCGCCACCTTCGACGGGCCTGCGCGGGCGATCCGCTGCGCCTTCGCAATCCGGGAGGGCATCGGCGATCTCGACCTGGAGGTCCGGGCAGGTCTGCATACCGGTGAGTGCGAGCTCGTCGACGGCAAGGCCGGCGGAATCGCCGTCCACATCGGCGCCCGTGTTGCGTCCCTTGCCGACCCCGGAGAGGTGCTCGTTTCCAGCACGGTGAAAGACCTCGTCGCCGGCTCGGGAATCGAATTCGAGGATCGCGGTGAGCACCAGCTGAAGGGCATCTCGGAGGCCTGGCGCCTGTTCATGGTGGTTCGTTGATGCCGCGGGCGAGGTGGTCAGTTCGGAGCGTTGCCGAACTTAGTAACAGACTGTTACTTGGCCTGGCGAAGTGAAGGGACGGCTTGTTTTGGGGGGTCGGACGTCCGATCTTGTCTACGCGGGACGCGTCGAACCTCGTAACAGTCTGTCACTTGGTGTTCGAACGATCCGCTTGCGGTAAACCACGCTCGGTGCGGAAGATCGCGGTCATTGGCGCCGGGGTGATGGGGCTCGCGACGGCGCGGGCGCTCGCGCGGCGCGGGCAGGACGTCGTGGTCTTCGAGCAGTTCGAGCGCGGCCATCGGCGCGGCTCGAGTCACGGGCGCTCCAGGATCTTTCGGCTCGCCTATGCGGAGGAGGAGTATGTCCGGCTCGCTCAGGAGTCGCTCGGGCTGTGGCGGGAGCTCGAGGCCGAGACCGGCGAGACCTTGCTGGAGCTGAAGGGTCTGCTCGAGATCGTCCGGACGCTCGAGGAGAGCACGGCGCGTACGCTCGAGGCCTGCGGGATCGAGTGGCGCCGCCTCGAACACGACGAGGCCGAGCGGCGCTATCCGATCCACGTACCCGAGGGCTCGTTCTGCGTCCTGCAGCCG
The DNA here is from genome assembly GCA_030774275.1 of Actinomycetota bacterium. Lineage (GTDB taxonomy): Bacteria > Actinomycetota > Thermoleophilia > Gaiellales > Gaiellaceae > 13-2-20CM-68-14. Next base: position 926 of record JALYLK010000223.1, on the reverse strand, counting down.
GAAGCCGGCATCGTGCGGGCCGACAAGGCGCTCGACGCATTCGCTCGAGACCTCGAGGTCCTGTACGGCACCCGCGTCCACCCAGACGACCTGGACGCAGAGGTTGTCATCGTGACGGCGGGCTCGTGGATGAACGAGCTCCTCGAGGAGCCGTTGCCGATCAAGGTCACACGCGAAACGGTCTGCTACTTCCGCCCCGAGAACGGCAGACCGATCCCCTCGCTGGTCTCTTTCAAGCCCGACAGCCACACGCACGAGATGTACTCCCTTGCCGACCCGGTCCACGGGCTGAAGGTCGGGGCGCACCATGCGGGCCCCGAGGTCGATCCCAACGAGCCTGGGGAGGCCGAGCCCCGCCTGATCGAGCAGATCGTGAGCTGGACTCGAGACACCTACCGTCTAGCCGAGCCCGAGCCGGTGGCTGCGGAGACATGTCTCTACACGACGACGCCGGACGAGGCATTCATCCTGGAGCGTCGCGGCCGCCTGGTGATCGGCTCGCCCTGTTCGGGCCACGGCTTCAAGTTCGCGCCGGCGATCGGCGAGCGCCTTGCCGATCTCGCCAACTAGAGTTTCGGACATGCCGTTCTACCGACAGCTCGGCACGGTTCCGCGCAAGCGGGGATTGTGCGCCCGAGCCAGACTGAAGTCTGGCACGGGACTACGTTTCTGAATATGCCGTTCTACCGACAGCTCGGCACGGTTCCGCGCAAGCGGCATATTCAGTTTCGCGACAACGGGACGCTCCTGACCGAGGAGGTCATGGGCCTCGAGGGCTTCGTCGGGAACGAGTCGATCCTCTACCACCTCCAGTCGCCCTGCCGCGTGATGGAGCTGGGCGACTTCGAAGAGATCAAGCGCGAGGAATGGGTGCCCGACGCCCACGCGCACCGGCTCTTCAACACCTACGACGTCGACCCCGGCGG
>JALYLK010000222.1 GCA_030774275.1 Actinomycetota bacterium | reverse complement strand
CTCATCCCGATCGCTACTCGCTGCAGCTGCTCGCCACCGTGCTCGGCGTCGGCATGTCCTCACGCCTGTTCACGGAGGTGCGCGAGCGGCGGGGCCTCGCGTACTACGTCTTCGGGATCAACCACAGCTACACGGACGCCGGGTCGCTCTACTCCCAGGCCGGAGTCGACATCAACCGTGCCGACGAAGCGGTCGAGACGATCGCCCGCGAGCTACAGCGAATCGTCGACGAGCCGGTCGGGTCCGCCGAGCTCGAGAAGTCGCGCAACCTCGCCAAGGGGCGCTTCCTGCTCCAGCTCGAGAACCCGCAGGGGATGATCATGTTCGGCCTGCGCCGCGAGGTGCTCGAGGGCGAAGCGGTCGAGCCGCAGGCGATTCAGGAAGGACTCGACGCCGTCACCGCCGAGGACATCCAGCGCGTCGCTCAGGCCGTGATCGGCGGTCACGGGCTCAATCTGGCGCTGATCGGCCCATTCGACGAGGCCGAGAAGTTCGAAGCCTTGCTCGCGTAGCGCGAGAGTTGCCGCACCAGTCTCGCGGACAATGCGAGAGGTGTCTCCAGCCGCGAGCGGTTGGCTCTTGAAAAGCGCGGTGATCAGCGCAAGACTGGAGCCGTAACTTCGATGGACCGGGACTGCGGCTGCGGCATGGCGTGGCTCGGCATGGCGTAAAAGGGGAGGGACTTATGTTCGGATGGACCAGGCTCGCCACATTCGCCGCGGTCGCGGCGGTGCTGGCGATGGCGACAGGGGTAGCGGGAGCCACCTCAAAGCCAGGAAGCGTTTCAGCGGCCGGCTCCCACCTGACAGGCGCGGGAAAGATCACCAGCTCTGCGGCGAGCCGCGCGGCGCTGCTGAAGTCAGCGAACCTTAGGACCTGGGTCGGGGCGGCGCGGTATCTCCGCTCGATCGGGCTCAAGCCGAACCACCTCGTGATCCAGCGCGGGATTCGGAACTATGCAGGCGCGAACTGCCCGGGGAAGGGCTGGTCGTGCACATCGACGGCTCATCCGGTCATCCAGATCGCCGCGGCCGGCGGCATGAACACGTTCCAGTGCGCGACCGCCAGCTGCGCGGTTGTTCAGGTCGCGGCTCCAACTGCTAAACCGAACTCGGCGGTCTGCATAAAGACGACTGGTCTTTCGCAGTCGTGTTCGATCAGCCAGAGCAGTGCGACTGCAAACAACGTGGCGATGATCCTCGAAAAAACCTCTAAGTTGTCGGGCCTCACGCAGACGGCTCTGGCCACGGCTCAGATCACCCAGCAGGCGACCGGCGCGCTCAATACGAACACCGCCTGCGTCTACCAAAGCATCATCGTCGACGGCTCGAACGGGACCGCCAAGAAGGGCGTTCCCGTGACCGTGACGCTGAACGCCCACCAATCGATCTCGATCACTCAGAACGCGGTGGGGGGAAGTAACAACATCGGGAACGCAAATGCGACGACGGGGGCCTGCGAGTCCTCGAATCCGCTCACGCAAAATCAGACACTGACCTCGAACGCGACCGGTTCAGGTTTGATCACACAGAACGAGAACGCTTCTGACAGCGGGCCGAACATGTCGCTCGACGTCTCGCAGAACAGTACTTCTGGTACGAACACGTCTGCGTTCAACCAGACCAATGTTCTGACCGCGGTCGCGAGCACGCCGGTCGGACCCGTAAATCAGACGCAAAGCTCGGCGAACGGCGGGCTGTTGGCCACCGTGAATCAGTTCAGCCATGCTCTTTCGACGAGCATCGCAAATCAAACCGAAACGCAGTGCGAGCACGCCCAGCTCTCCGGCACTCTGAGTTGCACTACGCCGAACCCACCCGGGTATTCGCTGACGCAAGTGCAGTACGGACCGATCCGGAAAGGCACAGGCCTCGCGACCCAGGGCGACAACTCCGGCGACTCGTTCCTGATCACTCAGAACTCAACGCAGGACAACGACACGGGTCAAAACCAGCAGAACGTCGTGCAGGGCGATTGCAGCACCTCCGGGAGCTGCACAGTGACTCAGACCACAGACGTCAACGGCACTCCTACGAGCAACACGCAGACGGGGTCGAACGTCAACACCGAGATCAACTGCTCCTCCGGAGAGGGCTGTACGCCGTCAGGCGGCTCGATCTCACTCTCGAATACCGGCCTCACAGCCTCGAATGTCGATGTCGGTGAATTCGGGTTCGGCGGCATGCGTGGCAACGGAACCGGCTCGATCGCGGTCAGCGGGATCACGGCGCCTGTGGTTGGGGCATTCCTCTATTGGAATGGACCGACGAACTCCAGCAATCCCGCGGCGAATGCGGCCGTGACATTCAACGGGACGCCCGTGACCGGGACGAATATCGGCTTCGCGAGCGACAACAACTGGAGTTTCCAAAACAGCCAGTCGTACCGTGCCGACGTAACGTCGCTGGTTACCGGCGACAACACCTACAGCCTCGCCGACTTCATGAAATCGGGGGTCGACATCAACGGTGTCTCGCTGATCGTGTTCTACAACGACGGCGATCCCTCCAACGACCGCAACGT
>JALYLK010000221.1 GCA_030774275.1 Actinomycetota bacterium | reverse complement strand
CGGCAAGGCGTCCGACCGTGTCGCTGTCGGAAGAGCTCGGAAAGCTCGAGCGCCTCGAGCCCGTGTTCGAGGCCGTCGCCGCTCTCAGCGAGGCCTACGAGGGCGTCTACCTCGTAGGGGGAACGGTCCGAGACATCCTGCTCGGTGAACCCAGCTTCGACGTGGACATCGCCGTGGAGGGCGATGCGATCGCCCTCGCGCAGGCGCTCGCCGACGCGCTCGGAGGGCGGTTGCGCGCGCACGAGAAGTTCGGCACCGCCGTCGTTGTGTACGGGGACGGCGACCGCGTCGATGTCGTCACCGCACGAACCGAGTTCTACGACGCCCCGGCGGCGCTCCCGTCCGTGGACCACGCCTCGATCCGCGAGGACCTGTTCAGGCGCGACTTCACGATCAATGCAATGGCGGTCTCGCTGAAGGGCGACGATTACGGCCGGCTCGTCGATCCCTTTAGCGGGCGCGCGGATCTCGAGGAGAAGCGGATCCGCGTCCTCCACAACCTCTCGTTCATCGACGATCCAACGCGCATCTTTCGCGCGATCCGCTACGAGAACCGCTACGGGTTCCGGATGGACGAGCACACGCTGGGGCTGGCCCGGGGGTGCATCGAGATGGGTCTCGTCGGCGACCTCTCATCGGCTCGTCTCCGCGACGAGCTCGTCGCGCTGCTCGAGGAGGGTGAAGTCGAGCACTCGATTCTCCGGCTGGCCGAGCTGGGCGCCGACAGAGCCATCCATCCGCACCTCGCAGCCGACGAGGAGGCCGTGACGCTGCTCGCCCGGCTGCGTGCGCTCGCGCAGCAGTACGAGGTCGAGGTCCCCGCCTGGCGGCTCGGGCTGATCGCTCTGGCCCGAAAGCTGCCGCCGGACGAGGTGTACGGCTGGCTGCAGCGCCTGAAGATGCGTCGCCGAGACACGGAGCAGATTGCGGCGGCCGTGACGGTCGGGCCTCGGATCGTCGAGCGCCTGCGGGACCAGGACGTCCAGCCGGCGGAGATCGCAGCGCTGGCCGACCGTTACGCTCCGGACGCGCCGCTCTTCGCGCTGGCGCTGGCCGACCTGGAGCCGCTGCACGCCTACTTCCGTGGCCTGAGGGACGTCCGGCTCGAAGTGAGCGGTACCGACCTGGCAGACCTCGGGCTCGCCGAGTCGCCGCGCGTGGGGGAGATCCTCGCGGAGCTGCGGCGGCGGAAGCTGAACGGCGAGCTCGACGGACGCGAGTCGGAGCTCGAAGCCGCTCGGGAGCTCATCGGCGGGTGATTCGCTGGGAGGTACCCGGGCCGTACGAGGTCCTCTTCACGACGCGCCGGGGCGGCGTCAGCGAAGGGTCGTACGCATCGCTCAATCTCGGGCGGAAGACCGGCGACGACGTCGAGCGGGTCGACGAGAACCGCCGCCGGGCGTGCACCGAGATCGAGGCGGACCCTGAGAGACTGGCGCTGAACTACCAGGTTCACTCCGCAGTCGTCCGGCGCGCGCAGGAGAGCGAACGGGGTGGCGTCCGCGCCGATGGGCTCTGGACCGAAGAGCCGGGCCTGCCGGTCCTCGCGCTGAGTGCCGACTGTCTGCCGGTCGCGCTTGTTCGCGTAAACGGAGCCACGCCGGCGGTCTGCGTTCTTCATGCGGGCCGGATCGGGTTGCTCGACGGCATCCTCGAGGCCGGCGTCACGGCACTCGGCGGCACGCTCGCCGCGGCGATTGGGCCGGCGATCGGGCCGTGCTGCTACGAGGTAGGCGAGGAGGTCGCAACGCCGTACCGCGCTCGCTTCGGTGCGGAGATCGTGCGCGGACGAAAGCTCGATCTGTGGCAGGCGGCGGAACGCGTGCTGCGTGACGCGGGCGTCGAGCGGGTCGAGCGCTTCGATCTCTGCACGGCGTGCAATCCGGAGCTCTTCTTCTCACACCGCCGCGACGGAAAGCCGCGCGGCGTGCAAGGGGTGCTCGCACGTGTCTCCTGACGAGGTCCGCGAGCGCTACCGCCAGATCCGTGCCGAGATCGGCAACGGTGTAGCGATCGTCGCCGCGACGAAATACGTCTCGCTGGAGGACATGGCCGTCCTCGTCGAGGCCGGGATCGAGGTGGTCGGAGAGAACCGCGCGCAGGATCTCGAGGCGAAGCACGCCGTCTACGGCGACGCTTTCCGCTGGCACTTCATCGGCCATCTGCAAAGCCGCAAGACGACAGTCGTGAACCGGATCTGCGAACTCGTCCATTCGCTCTCCTCGGAGTCGGCGGCGAAGCGCCTGGAGATCCCCGCGCTCGTCGAAGTCAACCTCTCCGGCGAGGAAACAAAGTCCGGCGTTCCCGAGATCGCGCTCGACGCCCTGATCGCGGCCTATCCGGACGTGCGCGGGTTGATGACGATGCCGCCCGAGACAGGCGACCCCGAGAGCTCACGTCCGTACTTCCGGCGGCTGCGCGAGCTGGCGGCGGAGCGAGATCTTGCCGAGCTGTCAATGGGAACGAGCCAGGATTTCCGCGTTGCCGCAGAGGAAGGGGCAACGCTGATCCGAATAGGCTCCGTGCTGTACCCCGGTTAAGATCCCGCTGGAAATGGGCTTCGCAGACGTCTGGAACCGCACTCTTGTCTACTTCGGGATCGCCGAGGAGGACGACGAGTGGGACGAGGACGGCTACGTCACCGAGGAGGAGCTCGAGCGCACCTACAGCGAACGTCCCAACGTCCGCCGGCTGTCGCCGCGCGGTAGGCGGCAAGAGTTCGACGACTGGACCGACCCCGATGCGGACGCCGACGTGGCGCGCACGGCCGTCGTCAGGCCGACGCGGCGGCGCGAGCGGCGCGCCGAGGTGGAGCAGTTGCCCCGCCCGACTCCGGTTCCTTCGGTCCGTGTGCACCTCGTCGTACCGCACACGTTCCAGGACGCCCAGCAGATCGCGGACCGCTTCAAGGAGGGGATTCCGGTGATCCTCAACCTCCAGGGCGCGGACCAGGAGCTCTCGAAGCGCTTAATCGACTTCACGAGCGGTCTCACGTACGCCCTCGACGGCGGCATGCAGCGCGTGGCCGACAAGGTCTTTCTCCTCACACCCCGCAACGTCGAGGTCTCGGCCGAAGAACGCGCCCGCCTGTTGGAAAGCGGCGGCTTCTTCAACCAAGCGTAGGAACCAGGGCACGGGAGCCGAAAGCAGTTCCGATGGGCTTCAGCCTCGGATCGATCCTGCTCTTCGACGCAGCGTCGTCGGCAAAACGCTTCGTCGACATCTTCATCTCGGTCTACATCCTCTTGATCTTCGTCTACATCCTGAGTTCCTGGGTCCGGCTTCCATACTCGCCCTGGCTCCGCCGGCTGCAGGACTTTCTTCGTGACGTCTGCGAGCCGTACTTGCGATTGTTTCGCCGCGTGCTCCCTTCATTGGGACCGCTCGACCTCTCTCCGGTCGTCGGGATCATCTTCCTGCTCATCCTGAGGACCATCGTCGACGAGATCTTCAACCGCATCTGACCGAAAGGAGGGGCGTCATGGCCTATACGCCCGTTGAACTGAGACATGTCGGCTTCAAGCGAGGTCTGTTCGGCTACCAACGCTCCGCGGTCGATCGCACGATCGAGGAGGTCGTCGATTCCTTCGAGGTCGTCTGGCGCGAGCGCGCCGATTACGCCGACCGGATCGAGCAGCTCCAGGCCGACTTGAAGCGGCACCGCGACCTGGAGACGCTGCTGCGCTCGACCCTGACGACGGCCGAGCAAGCCGCCCACGAGCTCAAGGATCACGCGCGTCGCGAGGCCGCGCTCGTGCTCGAGGAGGCGCATGCCGAGGCGCGCAAGATCACGCGTGACGCAGTGGCCGAGCGCGAGCGGCTCGGCGCGGAGACCCACCGGATAAAGGCCCTGCTCGGAGCCGCGCTCGACGCGGTCGAGGATGCCGACGGGGAGGCCCGAGCCGAGGCGGCCTGAACCTATACTGACTTGGTGGCCGCGCCCTCCACCCGTCTGCGTCTGCGCGTTTCTCCAGGCGCGCGCTCGAGCGAAATCGTGGGCAAGCATGGCGACGGGTGGAAGGTCCGTGTAACCGCTGCGCCCGAGGACGGGAAGGCGAACGCGGCGGTTCTCCGGCTCCTCGCCGAGCGCCTCGAATTACCCGGCAAGAGCGTGGAGCTCGTTTCTGGACCGTCGAGCCGGGACAAGATCGTCGAGTTGACCGGGATCGATGCAGCCGAAGCCGAGCGGCGGCTCGAGCGGCCACGCTAGCCACGATGAGCACGCAGATCGATATCGAGCACTTCCGCGCGCGCCTTGAAGAGGAGCAACAAAAGGTGCAGAACGCGATCGGCTACCTGCAAAAGGAGAACCCACGAGTGCCCGAAGAGATCACCGGCGACCTGGCCATGGGGCCCGGCGACAACCACCTCGCCGATCTCGCGACCGAGACGGTCGACCGGGAGATCGACTACACGCTCGAGGAAAACTCCGGCAACGTGCTGCGCGAGATCGAGGCCGCGCTGAAGCGCATCGACGATGGAACCTTCGGCGTCTGCACGGTCTGTGGGAGGCCGGTCGAACCCGAGCGGCTGGAATACCTGCCCTGGGCGACGCTTTGCGCCGACGACGCGCGCGGGAGCCGGGGTTGAGCGAGCCGCGAACAGCCGACGTCCGCGTGGGCTCCTCGACCGACGCCCTGACGCCGATCTCGGTGGCGACCCGCTCGCTGGCCGCCCGCTGGCCTCAGTGGATCGCGCTGGGTCTGGTCGTCACCGCGGCGGTGCTCGCCGATCAGGTGACCAAGCACATCGTCGCGACTCAGCTCTCGCTCGACGAGCAGGTGCACGTGCTCGGCCCGTTTTCGATCCACCACGTCCAGAATTCGGGAATCGCGTTCGGCTTGTTCGCGAACGCGACTGCGCTCGTAACTGCGCTGACCGCCCTGGCGGTCGGATGGATGCTCGTCTTCTTCGCTCGCTCCGGCGCGCGCCACCCGGTTTTGCCGGTCGCGCTTGGGTTGCTGATCGGAGGCAGCTCGTCGAACCTCGTCGACCGGATCCGCCTAGGCCACGTGACCGATTTCCTCGACTTCCGCTACTGGCCGGCGTTCAACCTCGCCGATACTTTCATCGTCGTCGGCGTCGGCATCCTCTTCGCCGCGATCCTGCTCGGCGACATCCGCTCACGGTAGTCCTCCAGGTTCCAGCCGAGGCTGCCGGAGAGCGGCTCGACCGGTACGTCGCTGCGCTGCCGGACGTTGGGTCGCGTGCCGAGGCCGAGCGCCTGCTCGTGGCCGGCGCCGTTCGCGTGGACGGTGAACGGCGCCCCAAGAGTCACCGGCTCGCGGGCGGCGAGACGGTCGAGGTCGACTCGACGAAGCCGGAGGCCGTCACGCTCGAGCCCGAGGAGCGCGACTTGCGGATCGCCTACGAAGACGAGTATTTGCTGGTCGTTGACAAGCCGGCCGGGCTCGTCGTCCATCCTTCGGCGGGCCATGCGGGCGGCACGCTCGTGCATGCGCTGCTCGCGCGCGGCATCGCGGGAGGAGAGCTCGCTGAACGGCCTGGAATCGTCCATCGCCTCGACCGCGACACCTCCGGACTGCTCGTCGTCGCGCGTTCACAGGAGGCCTACGAGCGGCTTCAGGACCTCGTCCGCAGACGTTTGCTCGACCGCCGCTACCTGGCGCTCGTCCGCGGGCGCCCGCGTTCTCGCACCGGCCGGATCGAGGCGCCGATCGGCCGGGACCGCCACGACCCGACGCGTCGGTCACTGGACACCGACTCTCCTCAGGAGGCGATCACGCACTTCGAGGTGGAGCGGCTCCTTCCGCGTCATGCATTGCTTGCAGTGCGGCTCGAAACGGGGCGGACGCACCAGATCCGAGTGCACCTCGAGGCGATCGATCTTCCGGTCGTCGGTGACCAGGTCTACGGCGTCCCCGATCGGGAGCTCGGCCGACAGTTCCTGCACGCAAACAGACTCAGCTTTCCGCATCCGTTCAGCGGCGAGCCCGTCGAAACGGAATCTCCGCTGCCAGAAGATCTTCAGGCAGCGCTGGCGCGCTTGGCTTCGTAGAGCCGCGCGTCGGCGGCCGCGAAGATCGTCTCAGCATCCTCGCCGTCTTCCGGATACCGCGTCACACCGGCGCTGATGGCGATCGGTGCTGGCACCAGCAGCTCGCCTGAGCCGGCCAGTTCGTCGATTCGCCTGCGCAACCGTTCGAGAAAGACGGGACCGGTGTCCGCATCGGACTCGACGAGAAAGGCCGCGAACTCGTCGCCGCCGATACGACCTGCGAGATCGGATTGGCGCAGCTCGGCACGGAGGAGCTTCGCGACGCGCCGCAAGGCCTGATCGCCGGCCAGGTGCCCGTGGGTGTCGTTGATCTCTTTGAAGCCGTCGAAGTCGAAGTAGACGACCGTCACACCTGTGCCGTACCGCTTGGCGCGCTGGAGCTCCAGCTCCAATTCGTGGGTGAAGGACGAATGGTTGAGGAGATCGGTCAGCGCGTCGTGCCGCGCCTTGTACGAGAGCTCCGAGGTCGCGCGGTCGAAGTACGCGACGACGCATTCGGTGACGAGGCTGTCGATCACGTCGTGCAAACGCTCCTCGAGCACGAAGACGTCCACCGCGTGGAGGGTCGCGCTGCGGTCGCGCACGAGCCGCCAGAGCACGCGGCGGAGAACTAGGAACTCGGTCACGATGTCGCGCGGCGCGAACCCGAGGGCCTCGCGCTCACGTGCGTGGTCGCGGACGAGCGCCGCGAGGCGGCTGCCGCGGCGAAGGCGCTCCGGCTTGGGGTGGCGCAGGTGCTCGGCAAGCTCGGCGATGAAGGTCGGCATGTCGCCGAGCTGGGCGATCCGGCCGAGGCGTGTAAGCGGCGGGATCGCGTCGTCTCGGAGTCCTTCTTCGACGACTGAAAGGGCGAGCTCCCACGCCTCCGTCCGGATTTCGTCGGCGAGCCGGAGAAGAGGCTCTGACGTCACGGCACGGTCCTCATCCACACCCGAGTCATCGGCGTTTACGGTCGAAACCTGAGTTCTAAAGAAGGTTCTGCGAGAGTCGCTCACTGCTAAGATGCAGCGGTTTTTCGGCCACCGACCCGGCGGGTCGACTGGGTGGCGGTGCCGGCGCAGACGACGCCCGGTTCCACCCGGTTCCGCCGGCAGCACCAATCACAAACCAACAGAAAGGGGCTCAGCCCGTGGCAGTCGTCAGCATGCGAGAACTTCTGGAAGCCGGAGTCCACTTCGGCCACCAGACGCGCCGCTGGAATCCGAAGATGAAGCGCTTCATCTTCGGCGAGCGGGGCGGCATCTACATCATCGACCTCCAGCAGACCCTCGAGCGGCTCGAAGAGGCTGCAGCGTTCGCGAGGAATCTCGGCGAGCGCGGCGGCTCGATTCTCTTCGTCGGCACGAAGAAGCAGTCCATGGACGCGATCGCCGAGCAGGCACAGCGCGTCGGCATGCCTTACGTCCATCACCGCTGGCTCGGCGGACTGTTGACCAACTGGCGGACGATCTCGAAGCGGATCGAGCGCCTGCACGAGTTGCGGCGCCTGCGGGATGACGGGCAACTCGACCTGCTGCCTTCGAAGGAGCGAATCGCGATGCTTGCCGAGCTCGAGAAGCTCGACACGAACCTCGGTGGCGTCGCCGATATGCGGCGTCAGCCCGAGTCGGTCTTCGTCGTCGATCTGCGCAAGGAGCAGCTGGCCGTGCGCGAGGCGCGCCGGCTCGGTCTGCCGATCATCGCGCTCGTCGACACGAACTGCGACCCCGACGAGGCCGACTACGTGATTCCCGGTAACGACGACGCGATCCGCTCGTGCTCGCTCGTGATCCGCGTGATCGCCGAGGCGATCGAAGCCGGCAAGGCGAAGGTGACGCCGCAGGAGATGGTTGCGGAGGAGCCTGCGGCCGAGGAACAACAAGAGCCCGCGGAAGAGCAATCCGAGCCCGAAGCCGAGGCCCCTGCGCCCGAGCCCGAGCCAGAACCGGAGGCCGCGAGCGTCGCAGGCGCGCAGCCCGAAGGAGAGGGCGCGTGACCGAGATTTCGGCAGCTCTCGTCAAGGAGCTCCGTGACCTGACCGGCGCGGGGATGATGGACTGCAAGCGCGCGCTGCAGGACACCAACGGCGACCTCGAGGCCGCGCAGAAGCTCCTCCGCGAGCGAGGAATGGCGGGCGCGGCGAAGCGGGCCGGCCGCGAGACGACCGAGGGCAAGGTCGGTTACCGCGTCTCCGAGGACGCCAAGCGCGGCGCAATCGTTGCCGTGGGATGCGAGACCGAGCCGGTCTCCAACACCGCTGAGTTCCTCGCTTTCGCGGCCAAGGTGCTCGAGTCGGTCGAGCGTGAAGGCTCGGGCGCCGAAGAGCAGCTGGACGGGGAGCGTCAGGAGCTCGCGGCCAAGCTCGGCGAGAACATCGTCGTCGTGGGCTCAGCGCGCTTCGAGGCGGTCGACGGCGCCATGATCGACGGGTACGCACACCCGCCCGCCAACAAGCTCGGCGTGCTTGTTCAGATCCGCGGCGGCTCGGACGAGCTCGCGCGGAAGCTGGCGATGCACATCGCTGCGTCACCCGGAACGCGCTGGATCGGCCGCGAGGACGCGCCGCAAGAGATCGTGACGGCCGAGCGCGAGATCTACGCGAACTCCGACGAGGTGAAGTCGAAGCCCGAGCAGGCACGCGAGAAGATCGTCGAGGGAATGCTGAACAAGCGTTTCTTCGCCGAGCAGGTGCTGACAGAGCAGCCCTGGATCCACGAAGCGTCGAAATCAGTGGGCGAGGTCCTCGGCGACGAGAGCGCCGAGGTGCTCGAGTTCGAGCGGCTTCAGCTCGGTTAGTGGCACCAGCGTGACCACGGCAGGCTCCGAAGAGGCTGTCTCCGAGCCGGCACGCGCGGTTTTCGGGCGCGTCCTCCTGAAGCTCTCGGGCGAGGCGCTGATGGGCGCCAAGGAGTACGGCCTCGACCGCGAGCGGATCGACGCGATCGCAGGAGAGATCGTCGAGGTCCAGCAACAGGGCGTCGAGCTGGCGATCGTGGTCGGTGCGGGGAACATCTACCGCGGCATGGCCGCGGCTGCCGAGGGGATGGACCGGGCGACCGCCGACTACGCGGGCATGCTGGCCACCGTACTGAACGCGCTTGCGCTCCAGGATGCGCTCGAGCGTCACGGCGCGCACACGCGAGTGCTTTCAGCGATCCAGGTCTCCGAAGTGGCCGAGCCGTACATCCGCCGCCGGGCGATCCGCCACCTGGAGAAGCAGCGAATCGTGATCTTTGCGGCCGGTACCGGGAACCCGTTCTTCACGACGGACACCGCCGCGGCCCTGCGCGCCCTCGAGATCAACGCGGAGGCGATCTTGATGGCCAAACACGCGGTCGACGGCGTCTACGATGGGGATCCCAGGCTTGATCCCAGTGCCCGGTTCCTGCCGGAGCTCACGCATCTGGAGGCGATTGAGCGCGGCCTCAAGGTGATGGACACGACAGCGCTCTCGCTCTGCATGGAGAATTATCTGCCCATCCACGTCTTCGCGCTCGCAGACGGCAACATCCGCCGCGTCGTCGACGGCGAGCGCGTCGGCACCATCGTTTCCACCCCGACCCCCGGAGCGGCCACATGACGATCGACGAGTTCATCCAGGACGCGACCCAGCGCATGGACAAGTCCGTGGAAGCTGCGCAGCACGAGTTCAACACCCTGCGCACCGGGCGCGCCTCCGCCGCACTGCTCGACCGGATCCAGATCGACTACTACGGCACCAAGACGCCGCTGAAACAGCTGGCGACGATCAACGCTCCGGAGCCGCGGCTACTGACCGTGCAGCCGTTCGATCCGAGCTCCCTGCCGACGATCGAACGGACGATCCAGGAGTCCGACCTCGGATTGACCCCGTCGAACGACGGCAAGATCGTCCGCCTGCCGATTCCGCAGCTGACCGAGGAGCGCCGCAAGGAGCTCGTCAAGGTCGCCCGGCAGATGGCCGAGGACGGACGCGTCGCGATCCGAAACGTCCGCCGGGATGTCATGCACCACCTGAAGGAGCTCGTCGACAAGGGCGAGGTCGGCAGCGACGAGGAGCACCGGGCCGAGGAACGCGTTCAGAAGCTGACCGACGACCACACGCACAAGATCGACGACCTCCTCAGGCGGAAAGAAGAGGAGATCCTCGAAGTCTAGGCCGCGAAAAATGCTGCACATTTTTCGCGGGGCTGGTTTCTCGCCTCGCTTCGCTCGCGACACACATGAAACTCTTCTCTCGTATCCGCCGTAAGCGACAAGAGCAAACGGCGGAACCTCTCGAGCCTGTCGGCTGTGTTGCGATCATCCTCGACGGAAACGGGCGCTGGGCCATGTCGAGGGGTCTGCCTGTCGCCGAGGGCCATCGGGAGGGGACGCGCGCGCTGCGGCGGACGGTCGAGGCGGCGATCGATCTGCGCATCGGCGCACTCGTCGTCTACGGGTTCTCGACCGAGAACTGGACGCGACCGCCCGACGAGGTCGATTCGCTGATGGAGATCTTCAGCGAGACGATCGACCGCGAGCTGCCGGATCTGGCGAAGCAGGGCGTCCGCGTCCGGTTCCTTGGCCGCCGCGACCGAGCCCCCGCCGAGCTTCAGGACAAGATGGCCGACCTCGAGGCGCGAACCGGGACGAACGACCGTCTCGATCTCTGGATCGCTTTCGACTACGGCGGGCGCGCCGAGCTCGCCGACGCGGCGAAGCGGCTCATCCAGGCCGGCATCCCGCCCGAGGAGATCGACGAAGACACGTTCGCCCGAGCTCTGTATGAGCCGGAGCTGCCCGATCCAGATCTCCTGATCCGAACGGCCGGCGACCAGCGGATCTCGAACTTTCTCCTCTGGCAGCTGGCCTACGCCGAGCTCGTCTTCGTGGAGGCGCCGTGGCCGGACTTCGGGGAGGAAGAACTCCGCGCGGCGCTGGCCGAGTATGCGAGTCGCGAGCGGAGATTCGGCGGCCGATGAGCTCGTTCTGGTCGCGAATCGTCGTGGGTGCCGTGCTCCTACCGGCGGTACTCGGGCTCGTCTATCTGGGCGGCTGGTGGTTGTGGGCGCTCGCGCTCGTCGCGGCGCTGATCGCGCTCCACGAGCTCTACAGGCTCACACGGCCGCTGCGGCCACTTGTACTGGCGGGTTACACCGGCACGGTCCTCGCGCTGCTTGGAGCGGAGCTCGGCGGGATCCCGTGGATGACCGCAGGCTTTCTGAGCACGATCGCGCTTGCCTTCGTGCTGAAGGGCATCTCCGACACCCACCAGTCTCTGACGGTCGCGATCTCCATTACCGTCTTCGGCGTCGCCTGGATCGGCCTCGGCCTGGGGCACGCGGTTCTTCTGCGAGATATCCCGGAGCACGGTCGCCTGGCCGTCTTCACCGTGATGCTGACCGTTTTCGCGGCCGATGCCTTCGCCTATTTCGTCGGCGCGTCAATCGGGCGGCACAAGCTGACGCCCGTGCTCTCGCCGGGTAAGACGTGGGAGGGCCTGGTGGCAGGGACGATCGTCGCCATCCTCGTGCCGTTCTTCGCTCTCTACCACCAGCACTTCCTGACGGTCGGCGAGTCTCTCGCTCTGGGAGTTGTGATCGCGGTCTCGGCGCCGCTGGGAGACCTGTTCGAGTCCGCCCTGAAGCGTGACATGAAGGCCAAGGACTCGGGGCATCTCCTCGGCGGGCACGGCGGCATGCTCGACCGCCTCGACGCCCTGCTGTTCGCGTCGATCGCGTCCTATTACACGATTCGAGCGTTCGGGTGGGCGTGAATCCGGAGGCCTCACGCGGCTCGTACAATCTGTGGCAATGAAGCGCATCGCCCTTCTCGGAGCCACCGGGTCTATCGGGCGACAGGCGCTGGAGATCATCGATGCCCACCCAGGGCTCGAGCTCGTGGCGGCTGCGTCGGGCTCACAGGCGATCGACGGTCTTGCACCGCTGACGCAGGTCGGCGGCGACCTGACACAACTCCTCGACCGGGCGAAGCCGGACGTCGTGCTCAACGCCGTGACGGGCTTCGCCGGGCTTCCGGCGACCCTGTGGGCGCTGGAGAACGGCGTCGACCTGGCGCTCGCGAACAAGGAGAGCCTGGTGGCGGCGGGCGATCTGGCTACCGCGGCCCAACGGCGTGGGGGAGGGCGACTGCTCCCAGTGGACAGCGAGCATTCCGCCGCGTACCAATGTCTCGAGGAGCGCGGGCCTGAGAGCGTTCATTCGCTGGTACTCACGGCCTCCGGCGGGCCGTTCCGCGGGCGGACCCGTGAGGAGCTCGTGGACGTGGGGCCCGAGGACGCGCTGGCGCACCCGACCTGGAGCATGGGGCCGAAGATCACGATCGACTCGGCGACCCTTGCGAACAAAGGCCTCGAGCTGATCGAGGCGCACTACCTGTTCGATCTCGACTACGAGCGGATCGAGGTCGTGATCCACCCGACGTCGACCGTTCATGCGCTCGTGCGCTTCCGCGATGGTGCGGCCGTCGCACATCTCGGTTACCCGGACATGCGCGTGCCGATCTCCTTCGCACTGACGTATCCGGAGCGCGCGACGACGCCGGTTCCGCCCCTTGACCTCGCCTCTGGCCTGACCCTGGAGTTCGAGGCTCCCGACCTGGAGACGTTCCCCCTCTTGCCGCTGGCCCGGCACGCAGGCGAGCAAGGAGGCACCTTCCCGTGCGCGTTCAACGCCGCGAACGAGGTCGCCGTCGCGGCATTCCTCGAAGGGCGCCTACCGTTCCTGGGAATCGCCGAGACGGTCGAGGAGACTCTCGCGTCGGTTGACGGCGCTCCCGCCCGAGATCTCAGCGAGCTCTACGAAGCCGACGCACAGGCGCGCCGGCTCGCCGAGCGAACGGCGGCTGCTGCTTGAGCTTTCTGATCGCAATCCTCGGGCTGGGATTCCTCGTGATGATCCACGAGGCCGGTCACTTCTTCACCGCCCGCGCTGTCGGGATGAGGCCGCGGAAGTTCTACATCGGCTTCCCGCCCGCGCTCGCGAAGACGACACGCAACGGGATCGAATACGGAATCGGCGCCATTCCGCTCGGCGGCTACGTGAAGATTCCGGGGATGCACAGGCCGGCCCCGTCGGACCTGGACAACTATTTCGGCCCTGCGGTGCTTCATGACACCTCGCTCGTCGGGCCGGTCGAGCGCGTAAAGCGCCTAGTCGCCGAAGGGGACTTCACCGAGGCGCGCGAGGCTCTCCAGACCCTGCACCAGGCGCTGGAGCAAGCCGAGCTGCCGCCGCCCGCAGCGCGCGCCGCGCGCCGTGGCTACGAAGAGCTCGCCGATGCGCTCGGCTCTGACGCCTACTGGCGCCAGTCGACTGGCAAGCGTGTCGGCGTGATCGCCGCGGGCCCTTTGACGAACATCGCGTTCGCAATCCTCATCCTGGCGGTCGTCTACATGCTGGGGATCCCGAACGACGCCTCGCGGCGGGTCGAGAAGGTCTCTCCGAAAACACCCGCCGCTGCAGCCGGACTCCATCGCGGCGACGTGATCGTCGCGGTGAACTCGCAGCCGACGGTCACGTTCAAGCAGGTCTCGAAGGCGATCCGGGCGAGCAAGGGCAAGCCGGTGATCGTTGCCATCGTCCGCCACGGCAAGTACATCGAGCTCTCTCCGAAGAAGACGATCAAGCAGAACGGGATCTACATCTACGGGTTCCAGCCGGCCGGCATCGTCTACAGGCATTACAGCCCGCCGGAGGCGTTCGGACTCGCGGCACAGACCACATGGGATGTCACCAAGGGCATCGGCGCATCGCTGGGGCGAATCGTCACCGGATCCGGCCGCAAGGATGTTTCTTCCCCTGTGGGGATCGTCGATGTCTCCAGCCAGGCGGTGAAGACGGACTACCGCGACTACCTGCAGATCCTCGCGTTGATCAGCCTCTCGCTCGCGCTGCTCAATCTGCTGCCGCTGCTCCCGCTCGACGGGGGCCACATCGTGTTCTCGCTCTACGAGGGAATCCGGGGCCGCTCAGTCGGACGCGCCGTCTACGAACGGGTTTCCGCCGTCGGAATCGCCCTCGTGCTGTTGCTGTTCTTCGTCGGGCTCTCGAACGACATCGGGCGA
>JALYLK010000220.1 GCA_030774275.1 Actinomycetota bacterium | reverse complement strand
CGCTGCATCCCTCGGGGCTACCCCATGGCCCGCAACCTGGGCTGGCGGAGAAGTCGATCGGCGTCCGCGAGACGCACGAGCTCGCGGTGATGTGCGACACCTTCCACCCGCTGAAGCTGACGAAGCTTGCCAAGGGGCTCGACGACGGCAAGTACTGGCGCTCCTGGTTCGAGAACGCCGAGGACGGCGACGCCGCATCAGTAGACGGCGACGCCACCGGCGCCGGGCTTACCTCACACTTCTAGGCTCAGTCGGCCGGAAGGATGTTCTGGTTGATCCTGAAGAGGTTGCCGGGGTCGTACTGCTTCTTGACTTCCGCGAGACGCTGGTAGTTGTCGCGATAGCTGGCCTGGACCCGGTCCTGGCCCTCGTCCATCATGAAGTTGATGTAGGCGCCGCCGGCCGAATACGGATGCGTGGCCTCCCAGTAGTCGACCACCCAGGACTTGAGCAGGTCTGCCGACGCGGGGTCCGGATCGACCGCGAAGATCACCTCGGCCCAGCGGGAGTCGCGATAGGCGAATGCGGTGTCGCCGGAGCCGACCGCGTGGACCGCTGCGTCGATCGGGTAAAGGTGCATCGACGCCTGCGGCGTCGGCAGCTGCGAGCCGTGCTCGACGTGGGCGGCGATCGCCTCTTCGCTCAACTCGTTGACGAAGTCCGCGCGCCAGTAGTGCTGCTGGCCCGGCGGGTAGAGAGCGTCGAACGCGCTCTGAATCATCGGATATGGCGCCGCGTGGACGAGGTCGAGCGCCGGCTCGAACGCGCGCGCAGGCGCGAGCAGCTCGTCCGCAACCTCCTGCGTTCCGGTGCAGAACCAGACGATCCCGCACATCTTCTGCATGTGCAGCTCCTCCGGGAACGGCGGCCCGGGCGGGACGGTCAGGAAGGCGAAGAATCCGTTGAAATGGTCAGGCGCGTCGGCGATCCAGCCGTCGTAGGCGCGCATGACGTCGGCCGCCTGGTCGAGCGGCCAGAGCATCGGGCCCCAGATCACCGTGTCGACCGGGTGCAGCCCGAACGTCAGCGAGGTGACGACGCCGAAGTTCCCGCCGCCGCCGCGGACCGCCCAGAAGAGGTCGCTGTTCTCACTCTTGTTCGCCGTCACAAAGGAGCCGTCGGCGAGCACGACGTCTGCGGAGAGGATGTTGTCGACCGAGAGGCCGTACTGACGGGTGAGGTAGCCGATGCCGCCGCCGAGAGCGAGCCCCATCCCGGTCGTCGAGAGAACCCCACCGACCGTCGCGAGCCCGAAAGCGTGCGTCGCGTGGTCGACGTCGCCCCACGTGCAACCGCCCTGCACCGTTGCGGTCTTCTCGTCCGGATCCACACGGATGCCCTTGAGCGGCGAGAGATCGAGGACGATGCCGTCGTCGACGACGGAGAAGCCGGCTGGGTTGTGCATCCCGCAGCGAACTGCGAGCGGGGCGCCGGTCTCCCGCGCGAAGTTGACGACCGCGATCACGTCCGCGACGTCAGCGGCTCGCACGATCAGTGACGGCCGCCTGTCGATCATCGCGTTGTAGATCTGCCGTGCCGCGTCGTATCCGGGGTGGTCGGGGGCGATCAGCTGGCCTCGCACCTGCCCTTCGAGAGCAGTCGTATCGAGCTCGCGGGCGGTCACCGTTGCCATGGAAATCTCCTTCGCGTGGGGTGTCGCCGAATCTAGTACGGCGTTCCGGCTCTGACAAGAGGGGTCGCGCGCCGCGCCGCCGGTAGCGTCTGGCCGATGCACCTCATCCTGGACTGGGACGGCACCGTGACGGTCGACGACACGTTGATCGTTGCGCTGCGCGAGTTCGGCGACTGGCAGGTCTATCTCGATGCGGCCGCTGCGCTGAGGCGCGGCGAGATCACCTTGCACGAGGAGATCCGGCGCGACGCGGAGTCGATCAAAGCGCCTATCGGCGAGGTCGTGGACTGGCTGGTCGAGAACCTCGAGCTGCGGCCTGGCTTTCACGAGCTCGCCGAGGCTTACCGGCCGACCATTGTCTCCAGCAACTTCCGGCAGCTGATCGAGCCGATCC
>JALYLK010000219.1 GCA_030774275.1 Actinomycetota bacterium | reverse complement strand
ATATGCATCCGCATCTCAGGCGCGTCGGGGGCCAGTTCGTACAGCGTTGCTCCCATCCTGGCGTCGTCCGGCCGCCAGAAGATTCGATGCCGAGTCCCGGCTTCTTCGTTCTCTCCGTCCCATGCGTTGGAGAAGAGGTTCTGACGATTCATTCGTGGTACCTCCGAGTCGTAGCGGTGGGCGCGCAGCCACCCGAGCCCCCGCAGTACGGGCCTCGGCAACACTGCGCCGGAAAACGCGCGGCTGCTCGCCGCGCCAATCCGCTACCTCGCCGCCGGATCCACGGCAGGATCATGCCTGCTCGAGAGTGCTGACGAGGGCACAGCGTTCGCGAAGGATTACCCCGACCAGGTCGCGGAACGCCCGTGCCGCTGTCTGTGATCAGGGCCTTAGCCTGGGCCAGCGTCCGTGTCACCTGACGGACTACGGCCTGCGTGACGGGCTGTCGCCTTCTGTTGGAAGTGCGACAGCCCGCCGCTTAACGCACCACAAACGCACCAGCTCCGAGACAGCCCCGGACCGCGGAATCCTGGATGCAGCCCGGAATCCGGCGGCGATGAAGGCTCATACTGAGGCTGCCCTGTCCGCAGTCCCTGAGGCGCTTTTCGAGATCACGCTCGGGCAGCCGGCGAAGGTGCCGGGCGCTCGCTCCCAGAGCGAGCCGGCCCAGAGACTGGGCGCGAAACGGCCGATTGACGGCCTTTTTCAGCAAATCCGCAACTGGCGATCGTGCAGGCTGTCCGGGCGCGCCCTCTCGGAGATCGCTCGCGGCAGCGTCACCGATGCCCTACGCATTTGCGCGTTTGCGCGCTGCGCAGAGGCGAGAGGGTGCGCCCCCTCTGGCGCGGTTTACGTCGCAGTGTACGACCCGGCCATAACACTTCCTCCGTCGCCGGTCCGGCGCATCGAGAAGATCTCGCGTGGGCGACCTGGCGGCCGTGGTGTCGAGTTCGGCAAATCGCGAAAGATGCTGCTAACCGGGACTTTCGGGTCGCCCCGCTCGGAGCGCGCACTTGAAGCGAACTGGTAGACCTGACTGCGGAGCGAGTTGCCGGGATTGACGACGAGGGCCAGGCCCGTTTACGCGTTTACGCGTTTACGCGTTTACGCGCTGCGTAAGGGAGGGCGCGGTCCTGGGCCTTCCGTATGGAAGGCGACTGAGTCGCCAAGCTCCGGTCTGGTTTGCGATTAGCGCTCTACCGCGTACAGGCGCCACTCGCCGGGGATGCCCTTGAGCTCGTGCTGGCCGCGGTCTTCGAAGGCCAGCCCGGAGCCGGCGACCAGATCCTTGACGGTGCTCGAGACGAGCACCTCGCCGGACTGGGCATTGGCAGCGACCCTGGCGCCGGTGTGCACGGCGATGCCGGCCACCTTCCCGTCCATCAGCTCGCACTCGCCGGTATGGAGGCCGGCGCGCACTTCGAGGCCGAGCTCCTTCACAACCTCCGTGATCGAGCAGGCACAGCGGATTGCCCGCGCCGGGCCGTCGAAGCTCGCGAAGAAGCCGTCGCCTGCGGTATCGAGCTCCTTCCCCTGGTAGCGGACGAGCTGGCGGCGGATCAGCGCGTGGTGGCCTTCTAGAAGTTCCCGCCAGCGCGCGTCGCCGAGGTCGGCCGCCTTGGCGGTCGAGCCGACGATGTCGGTGAAGAGGACGGTGGCGAGCACGCGGTCGGTCTCGATGAGGTTCCACTCGCCGCGCTCCCAGATCCCGCCGAGGAACCGCTCGACTTCGCGCGCGAAAGACTCTGGGGCGGCGAACCAGAGGTGATCGTCGCCGGGCAACTCGACCAGCTCCGCCGCCGGAATCCGAGTTGCCACGTAGCGCGCCTCGTCCGGGTCAATGAGCCCGCCGCCCGTGACCCGAAGGATCAGCGTGGGAACGTGGATCGTCGGGAGGACATGGCGGACATCGACCTCCATGTTCATTCGGGCGAACGCAGCTGCCGCCCCGGGGCTGGCGCTGAGCCGTTGGTGTCTCGCCCACCATTTCTGCACGCCCTCGTCGTCGGCGAGACTCGGCGCGAGCCGCCTGAGTCC
Source organism: Actinomycetota bacterium (assembly GCA_030774275.1). Classification (GTDB taxonomy): domain Bacteria; phylum Actinomycetota; class Thermoleophilia; order Gaiellales; family Gaiellaceae; genus 13-2-20CM-68-14. The sequence goes on along the minus strand of JALYLK010000219.1, from coordinate 1,458 downwards.
CTGGTTCGCGTAGTCGGAGGTCCCCCACCGGCGCTCGCGGTCCTCGATGTACGTTTCCCATTCCCCGCGCGTCGGCGCCCAGGGGTACTCGTCCGAGCGCTTGAGCGATACGCCGCCACTGAGCAGAATCGCTGCCGCCGTGCGGTCGGGATAGGTAGAAGCGAAGAGCGCCGTCATCGGCGAACCTTCGCCGTCGCCCATGATCGCGGCGCGACTAGAGCCGGCAGCGTCCATCACAGCCCGCACGTCATCCATCCGGGTCTCGAGGTCAGGGAGCCCCGAGACGCTGTCCGAAAGGCCGATGCCGCGTTTGTCAAACAGGATCAGGCGCGAGAACGAGGAGAGCCGTTCGAAAAACGCCGCGGGCGGACCGTCCCACGCATGCTCGAGGGCCGACATCACAGACCCAACAACAAAGACGAGGTCGAAGGGTCCGTCCCCGACAACCGAATAGGCGATGTTGACATCGCCGCTCTTCGTGTATCGGACCTCGGGCGCTGCCACAGGGAATAGTGTCCGCTGCGGCCGACGTTCGCGCAACGTCTCGTGAGTGGAGAGCCTGTTGGGGAACCCGCCCACCTTGAGGGTGACGGAAACACAGTTCGCCCTCAATCATGCCGCAGCCTTGTACTCGTGAATGAGCCCTCCGAGCACGTCTCGGCGCCGAACACGGTCGAGAGCGACGCCGGTCTCTGACCTCGGCGACGGTTCTTCGATCGGGGGTCGCTGGTGGAGGGAGCGGTGGGGGCGATGCTCGTTGTAATGACGGATGTAGATCGGGAGGACTCGCTCAAGGTGGCGGCGGTTCACGATCAGGATCCGGTCGAGGCACTCGCGGCGTACAGTGCCGATCCACCGTTCGCTGAAGGCATTCGCGCGGGGGGGCCCGTGCGGGTGTGCGGATTGTCCGGATGCCTTCGGAGCGGAATACCTCGTCGAACGCCGCCGTGAACTTGCTGTCGCGGTCGTGGATCAAAAACCGGATCGGCTTCGTATGTTCGATGAATGTCTCGATGATGTTCCGTGCCTGCTGGGTCGCCCATTCACCCGTCGGGTTCGCCGTGATGCCAGCCAGATACACCTGCCGGGTGGCGAGCTCGATGAACACGAGTACGTACAGTCGACGGAAGAGCACGGTGTCGACGGTGAAGAAGTCGCAGGCGATGATCCCGCTGGCCTGGGCTCGCAGGAACGCCCGCCACGTCTCCGACGAGCGTCGCGGCGCAGGATCGATGCCGGCCTGCTGCAGGATCGACCAGACGGTGCTGGCCGCGATCCGGACGCCGAGCCTGGCGATTTCGCCTTGGATCCTCCGGTAGCCCCAACCTGGGTTCTCACGCGCCAGCCGCACGATTAGCGCACGGACACCGGCGTCGGTCGCGGGCCTACCGGCGTAGGGTGCGCAAATTCGATCGTGGCCACAGGACGGCGTTTGCAGCGGTGACTGCGATTAGGCTC
>JALYLK010000218.1 GCA_030774275.1 Actinomycetota bacterium | reverse complement strand
GACACCCGGGTCTGCCTCCGGGATCCCTCAGTTCCCGCAGTCGGTGCGCGGGTTCGACGTCCTCAAGCATTCGATCGGCCCCGGAGCAACCTCGCCGACGCAGGTCGTCGTCGACTCCGGGCGGCCGCGAGGCGTACGCGCGCCGGACGTTCAGGCCGCGATCGGGCGCCTGGCCGAGCGGATCAGGAGCGACCGGGAAACGGCCTCGCTGCAGGTCGCGCCGCGGGCGCCGTTCGTCGACTCAAGTGGCCGCTACGAGGAGCTGGTCGTCGCCGGGCGCGACGAGTACGGCTCCGAAGCGGCACAAAGCTTCGTCCACCGCCTGCGCGGCCAACTCATTCCCGCGGCGGGGTTTTCGAGCAACGTGCGCGTGCTCGCCGGCGGCGGCCCGCCCCAGGGAGTCGACTTCCTCGACCAGGCCTACCGCTACTTCCCCTGGCTCGTTGCCGGGGTGCTCATCCTCACCTATTTCCTCTTGATGCGGGCGTTCCGCTCGGTGCTGCTGCCGCTGAAGGCCGTGCTCTTGAACCTGCTCTCGGTCGCCGCGAGTTACGGGATGCTCGTCGTCGTCTTCAAGTGGGGCGTGGGGAGCAGCGTGCTCGGGCTGTACCAAATCGACCAGGTCGAGGGCTGGATTCCGATCTTCCTGTTCGCGATGCTGTTCGGGCTCTCGATGGACTACGAAGTCTTCATGGTCACGCGCATGCGCGAGGAGTGGGACAACGGCCGTGACAATCGGGAGGCGGTCGCCTACGGGCTCGAACGCACCGGACGGATCGTGACCGCCGCAGCGATTGTGATGGTCGCGGCCTTCTCGGGCTTCGTGGCCGGGCGGATCGTCGGCCTGCAGGAGTTCGGGATCGGGCTCGCGGTCGCGATCTTCGTCGACGCGACACTCGTCCGCGCCTTACTCGTTCCTTCTTTGATGGCGATCTTCGGCCGTTACAACTGGTGGCTACCGGGGCCGCTCGCTCGGGTCGTGCGCGTTCCGGAGTCGCCGCTCGAGGGGCCGCGGCGGCCTGCCCTGCGTCCCACCGGCCGCTAGACCACTACGATCTGCCGCGCGATGAAGGGCGTCATCCTCGCCGGCGGCACCGGCTCCCGGCTCCACCCGCTCACGCGGATCACCAACAAGCATTTGCTGCCGATTCACGATCGCCCGATGGTCAACTTCGCGATCGAGGCACTGGTCAACGCCGGGATCGAGGAGTTGATGCTCGTCACGGGCGGCGCGCACGCGGGCGAGTTCTTCCGTCTGCTCGGCAACGGGCATGAGCATGGCATCGACCGGCTCTTCTATGCCTACCAGGAGGAGGCGGGCGGCATTGCGGAGGCGCTCGGGCTGGCGGAGCGGTTCGGGGCCGGCGACCGGATCTGCGTGATGCTCGCCGACAACGTGCTCGAGGGCTCGCTTCGTCCGGCGGTCGAGAATTTCGCCGCCCAGGAGAGCGGCGCTCGGATTCTCCTCTCCCCGGTCGAGGAGATCGAGCATCTGCAGCACCTCGGCGTGCCGGAGCTGAACGGCGACGGCCGCGTCGTTCGAATCGTCGAGAAACCCGCCGATCCGCCGAGCAAGTTCGCGGTCACGGGGATCTACTTCTACGACGAGTCCGTCTGGGACGTGATTCCGACGCTGAAGCCGTCGGGGCGAGGCGAGCTCGAGATCACCGACGTCAACAACTGGTACGTCGACCAGGACGCGATGGAGTACGACGTGCTCGAGGGGTTTTGGGGCGACGCGGGCGAGTCGATCGACGCGTACTACGAGGTCAACGACTTCGTACGCGCGAACGGGGCAAACAAGCAGTGATCGACGGTGTCGAGCTGTACCCCCTGAGTCGGCGAGAGGACGAGCGCGGCTGGTTCGTGGAGCTGCGGCGCGAGAGCTGGCTGCCTGCGCCGACCCGGCAGACGAACCTTTCGTTCTCACGGCAGGGCGTGATCCGCGGACTGCATTTTCACGAGCGCGGCCAGAACGACCTGTTCGCCTGCCTACAGGGCATTGCTCGGGTTGTGGTGCTTGATCGCGAGAGCGGAGAGCCTTTCACGATCGACATTGGCGACGACAATCCGGTGGCGGTTTGGATTCCGGGTCGCCACGCCCACGGATTCGAAGCGCTCACGGATCTTTTCTTCTGCTACCACGTCACCGAGGAATACGACCCGGCCGATCCCGACGAGCACGAGATCCCGTGGGACGACCCGCGCGTCAAACATCTCTGGAGCACGCAATCGCCGATCCTCTCGAGTCGGGACAAGGCCGCCGAGTCCTAGTCACCGGCGCTGACGGCCAGCTCGGTCACGCGCTCGTCGAGACATTCGCGGGCGACGAGGTCATCGGGCTCACTCTCGGCGACTGGGACGTGACCGTGCCGGCGGCTGACGGCCTCGGACCCGCGGACCTGGTCCTACACACGGCCGCCTGGACGGACGTGGACGGTGCCGAGGACGACCCGCAGGGCGCCGCCGCCGTGAACGTCGGCGGGACGACACATGCGGCTGAGCTCGGGCCGCTCGTCTACTACTCGAGCGACTATGTCTTCGACGGGCAGAAGCGGTCGCCGTACCTTGAGTCGAACCCGCCGAACCCGCTCTCTGCGTACGGGCGCTCGAAGGCCTTCGGCGAGGCGGCCGCCGGCGAGCAGTCCTGGATTGTCCGCTCGTCATGGCTCTTCGGTCCGACCGGTCACAACTTCGTGCGGACGATGCTGCGGCTGGGCGCGGAGCGAGACGAGGTCTCGGTCGTCGACGACCAGGCCGGTTGCCCGACCTACGTCGGCCATCTCGCCGAGGCGACCCGGACGATCGTGGAGCTGCCGTTCGGGATCTGGCACCTCGCGGCCGACGGAGAATGCACGTGGGCCGAGTTCGCCCAGGCGATCTTCGAGGAGGCAAAGCTCGAGTGCCGCGTCGTGCCGATCACGACGGCCGAGCTCGGGCGCCCCGCGCCCCGGCCCGCCTACTCGGTGCTACGCAGCGAGAAGCCGGACGCGCCGAGGCTGCCGCACTGGCGAGACGGCCTTCGCGAGTGCCTGAGCCGCCTCGGCGCCCGTTAGCTCGCTGGTTCTCGTCGCGGGGTTCTCGCGGCGGCACGTCGCAGGTCCGCGTTGGGGTCTGTCCCCACGAACTGCCGCAAGCGGACATGGCAACTGCAACAAGAGTGTGACTTTTTGTCCCCAGGACACGGCCGTTTGGTTCGCACAAAGCCCAAACGTCCGTCCTCTAGGCTTCCGCCGATGCGTATCCTCGTTACGGGTGGAGCCGGGTTCATCGGCTCGCACTGCGCTAAACGCCTAGCCGCCGGAGGCGACGAGGTCGTCGTCCTCGACAAGCTCACCTACTCCGGCAATCGGGCAAACCTCGAAGGCGCCGACGTCGAGTTCGTCCAGGGGGACATCGCCGACCGCGACGTGCTCGCGACCGCAGCCGCAGGCTGCGAGGCGATCCTCAACTTCGCCGCAGAGACCCATGTCGACCGCTCGATCTTCGGCGCTGCCGAGTTCATCGAGACCGACGTGCTGGGCACCTACGTCCTACTCGACCACGCGCGCGAGCGTGGCTTGCGCTTCGTTCAGGTCTCGACCGACGAGGTCTATGGCGACGTGCCCGAGGGCATTTCCTCGAGCGAAGACGATCCGCTGCGCCCATCAAGCCCCTACGCAGCCTCGAAGGCGGGCGGCGACCTGCAGGTACTCGCTGCCGTTCGAACCTACGGTGTCAACGCCTCGATCACTCGCGGCTCGAACACCTACGGTCCGAACCAGTACCCCGAAAAGATCATCCCGCTCTTCATCACGAACGCCCTGGACGGGGAGTCGCTCCCGGTCTACGGGGACGGCCGCCAGACACGCGATTGGCTCCACGTCGAGGACCACTGCGCCGGGGTCGAGCTCGTCCTGCACGATGGGGAGCCAGGTGGCGTCTACAACGTCGGCGGCGGCGAGGAGGTCGAGAACCGGGACCTCACAGCACGAATCCTCGAGCTGACGGGCGCCGACGACTCGCTGATCCGCCACGTCGAGGACCGACCCGGCCACGACCGGCGCTACTCACTCGACACCTCCAAGCTGCGAACGCTCGGGTGGGAGCCGCAGCACACTCTCGCGGACGGCCTCCCGGAGACGGTTGCCTGGTATCGCGGCAACCGAGAGTGGTGGGAGCCGATCAAGTCGGGCGAGTACCTCGCGTACTACCGCCGGCAGTACGCGGCCCGTCTGTCCTAGTCCTTCCCGCAGTGCCTGGCTGCCTTGAGCGCGTCCTGGGGCTCGTGGCGCTGCGGCTCAAGCGCCTTCGCGGTCTCCAGGTATGCCATCGCCTCGTTGCACTGTCCAAGCTGAAGCAGCGTGTAGCCGAGGTTGTAGTTCGCGTAGGCCTCGTTGGGGAAGCCGGCGCCGCTTAGCCTCTGGACCGCTTGCCGGAGCAGCGGGAGAGCGCCCGCGTAGTCGCCCGCGCGCATCTTGTAGTAGCCCGCGAGGTCCGACGCACGACCGCTGAGGGAGGACTGGCTCGGCGCGGGAGGTGTCGCGGGCACCGTTGTCTGCACCGTCGTCCCCTGACGGGTGACGACCGTCGTCACCGTTCGCGGCGCCGGAGGGGCAGCTGCAGGCTTGCT
>JALYLK010000217.1 GCA_030774275.1 Actinomycetota bacterium | reverse complement strand
AGGCCGCCCACGGTGATCGCGGTGTCATTGCCGATCACCTGCGCCGAGACCTGGGTGACGACTTCCGGGATCACCGGATTGACCTTGCCGGGCATGATCGAGCTCCCCTTTTGGAGCTCCGGGAGGCGGATCTCCGCGAGGCCCGCCCGCGGCCCGGAGGCCATCCAGCGCAGGTCGTTGGAGATCTTCGTCAGCGAGACGGCAACGACCTTGAGCGCACCCGATGTCTCGACGATCGCGTCGCGTGCCCCCTGGGCCTCGAACGGATCGGCCGGCGGCAACACCTCGAGACCGGTTTCTTCGGTCAGGATCTCGCGCACGCGCGCGGCGAACTCGGGATGCGTGTTCAGGCCGGTGCCAACGGCGGTTCCGCCGAGCGGGACCTGGCCGAGCCGCCTTGTCGCGACCTCGAGCCGCGAGATCCCCTGCCGAACCTGCGCGGCGTAGCCGCCGAACTCCTGACCGAGCGTGACCGGGACGGCGTCCATCAGGTGCGTCCGACCGGATTTCACCACGTCGTCGAATTCCCGTGCCTTCGCCTCGAGCGCCTCGGCGAGCGAGCCGAGCGCCGGCAGCAGGTCGTGCGTCAGCTCGTCCAGTGCCGCCAGGTGCACGGCCGAAGGAAAGACATCATTCGACGACTGCCCCATGTTGACGTCGTCGTTCGCATGAACGTCCTCGCCGGCCAACGCGGCAATGACCTCGTTCGCGTTCATGTTCGAGGACGTGCCCGAGCCGGTCTGGAAAACGTCGATCGGAAACTGATCGTCGAGCTCGCCGGCCGCGACGCGGTCGGCGGCCGCGGCGATCCGCTCCGCCTTGTCGGCGTCGAGCAGGCCGAGCTCGGCGTTGACCCGCGCGGCGGCAGCCTTGATCCGACCGAGCCAGCGCGCCACGGGTGGCGGGATCGGCTGACCGGAAACCGGAAAGTTCTCGACCGCCTTGCGCGTTTCGCCTCCCCAGAGCTCGTCCCGCGTCTCTGTCGACACGGCGCGAGTCTAGCTACGCCGCGTAGAGCCGACGGCGTTCCGGCGGCCGCTCGCGCAGGACGCGGCGAAGCTTCTCTGTTAGGTCGGCGACGAGAGCCCAGCCCACGTACGCGCACCGGTCGCACTCGCCGGCGTGCACGTGCGCGCCGGCGGGAGCGGGAACGTCGCGGGTATCGCCGCAACGCAGGCATTCCAGGGTGAGCATCTCCATCGGCACCGAGAGAATCGGCGTCCCCGGGAGTGGCTGCCGTCCCTCGAAGGAGGGATCGGCGGGGGCGGTAGAGCGCCGCCCCCGCCCAGACCTCAGTACGTCACTACCGCCGCTTCCGTATCCGAGTTGCCGAAGCTCGGTGGGCAGTCTGTGTTGGGATTCGGCGCGACCGCCGTTTTGGAGCCGGAGTAGACCGACTGCTGATAGGCGCTGACCGCCGCACAGGTCAAGGCGTCGCGCTCGTCGGTCCAGACGATCGTTGCGCCCGTCAGGCCCGCAACGATTCCGAGGTAGTCGCCGATGAACTGTTCCTGAATGCTGTTATACGCCGAGGCCTCCGGATTCGATGAAACCGTGCTCACGGTCTGGGGAGCGGAGAACGAACCGCCGCCGTCCAGGGACTGGACGTAGTAGTTGTCGTAAACCTGGACGCCGGTCTGCCACGGATCCGAAGCCGGGGGCGCGGTGAGGGCATCGAAGCTCACCGCCAGCAAACCGGTCGGCGCGACCGACGCGGCAGGGAAGAAGGCGTTCCTGCCTGCCACGTCTCCGATCGTCCCGAGGTTGGTCCAGTTGAGACCGTCATACGAGACAGCTCCTTTGACAACCCCGTGGCCGCCGGTGAAGTCGCACCAGACGACGTAGACGGCGCCGGAGCCCGACCGCGGATCCGAAGCGGGGTGCGGATAGCAGTCGACACGGGCACTCATCCCGGGCACGCGGTTGAAGAGGTCGACGACATCGAACGGCGTCCCGGTCAGCGGGTAGTCGGTCACGCCGGCGATCGTGATCGGGGCGGTGAAGCTGGCGCCGCCGTCCTTCGACGTCGCGACGACCTGGAGCGACGCGTCCTTCTTAGAGTCGGCGTTCTCGGTCCAGAACGCCTCGACGGTTCCGTCCGAGGAGACCGCGAGCTGGCCTGTCTCCCGGAAGCCCTGCGCGCCGTTGTTGCTGGCCGCGCTGATCTGCACCGCCGGCGACCAGGTGCGGCCTTCGTCGTCCGAGTGGCTGACGAAGAGCTTCACGTTCCCGTTACCCGCGCAGGTGTTGCAGAAGTTCGCCCAAAAGAGGTACGCGCGCCCGAAGTACTGAGCTCCGGGCGTGTGCGCGACTGCGACCCACTCGTGGTCGGCGAAGTTCGACTTGCGAGTCAGGGACGCGGCGAGCGCGGGAGTCGACCAGGTAGAGCCATCGTTATAGCTCCGATACGAGAGGATTTGCTCTCCGCCGAACTCCGGAAACGGATCACCAAGGCTGGCGTAGTAGATGACCGTTCCGCAGTCGTAACTGAAGCTGCCGTCGTCGCACTTCCGCGGCCCATAGTCGAGTGACGGGTCACCTCCGCCGACCCGGCCGGCGACGTTCGGAAGGATGCCGCCCGACCACGTCGCGCCGCCGTCGATCGAGCGGTAGTAGCCGTCGACGCTGACGCTAGGTCCGAACGGGCACGGGCTCGCGAGCGGCACCGTCGGGGTCTGGCACAACGGCTCGTTGATCTCGTCGTTGGCGGCGGCGATCAGGACGCCGGTGCTCGGGTCCTGCGTGACGGTCGGCTCATTCTGTTTGTTCTGTGGAAAGAGGGCGTTGTGGTCTTGATCGA
>JALYLK010000216.1 GCA_030774275.1 Actinomycetota bacterium | reverse complement strand
GTCATGGCCAATCCGCCCTTCAACGTCAACGGCATCGACAAATCCAAGCTCGAGGGCGACGCGCGCCGCTTCCCTTTCGGTCTGCCGCGGCCCGACAACGGCAACTACATCTGGATTCAGGTCTTCTACTCGGCTCTCAACGAGACAGGCCGGGCCGGATTCGTGATGGCGAACTCCGCTTCCGACGCTCGCGCGAGCGAGGCCGAGATCCGCCGCCGGCTTATCGAGGAGCACTCGATCGACGTGATGATCGCAATCGGCTCGAACTTCTTCTACACCGTCACGCTGCCCGTGACGCTCTGGTTCCTCGACCGAGGCAAGCGGGGCACGCCCCGCGAGGACAACGTGCTCTTCCTCGATGCCCGGCACACGTACCGGCAGATCGACCGCGCTCACCGAGACTTCCTGCCTGAGCAGATCGAGCTGCTCGCCAACACGGTTCGGCTCTATCGCGGCGAGGAGCCGGAGTCGGTCGCCGGAAGCGAGGAGCTGATGGCCGAGCGCTTCCCGGACGGGGCCTACGCCGACGTGCCGGGCTTCTGCAAGCTCGCGACCATCGCTGAGATCGAGGCGCAAGGTTGGAGCCTCAACCCTGGCCGCTACGTTGGTGCTGCGGCCGGTGGCCAGGACGACGGCGACTTCGCAGTCAAGCTCGCGGAGCTATATGACGAGTTCACGGTGCTCTCGGACGAGGCCGAAGTGCTTCGCACGAACGTCGATGCCGCCGTGCGCGGGATCCTCGAGGGTTGAACGACTTGAAGGACATAGCCATCGAGGATCTAGCTACAGCGGTCGTCGGTGGCCCGTTCGGGAGCAGCCTCGGCCGAAAAGACTACGTCGACGATGGAGTCCCGGTGATCCGCGGTGGACAGCTCTCGCTCGAAGGAGGTTTCAGACTTGACGATGTCGTCTTCGTTACGGAAGAAAAGGCCGATCGCCATATCGGGAACCTGGCGTTCCCCGGAGACGTAATCGTCACGCAACGCGGGACGTTGGGGCAAGTTGGTCTGGTGCCCCTCGACTGTAAGTACCCGCGACTTCTTCTATCGCAAAGCCAAATGAAGATTACGGTCGATTCAAAGAGAGCTGATCCGAGCTTCCTCTGCTACGCCCTCCTCGAGCCTGGCAATCGCCAGCGGCTTATCGACCACGCCATCAGCGCGGGAGTTCCTCACATCAATCTCGCAACCCTCCGCCAGTTTCGCTTGAAGATGCCGTCGCTTGGAGTGCAATACGCGAGTGCTGCAGTGCTTCGCACACTTGACGACCTGATCGAGAACAACCTGCGACGGATCGCGCTGCTCGAGGAGACGGCTCAGGCGATCTACCGGGAGTGGTTCGTGCACTTCCGCTATCCCGGCCACGAGGAAGACGAGCTCGTCGACTCGCCCCTCGGGCCGATCCCCGCAGGCTGGAGGGCGGCACGGCTCGGGGACGTCATCGAACTGCATTACGGCAAGGCCCTTAAGGCTTCCGCCAGGAAAGGCGGTCCGGTCGCCGTAGTCGGATCGTCGGGCGTCGTGGGCTGGCACGACCAATCGCTTGTGAGTGGGCCAGTGGTCGTCGTTGGGCGCAAAGGCAACGTCGGAAGCGCGACCTGGATTCAGGGAGAGAGCTGGCCGATCGACACCACGTACTACGTGACGACGGATCTGCCGCTGCGCTTCGCGTATCGGATGCTCGGTGAGATCGAGTTCATCGATTCACACGCCGCCGTTCCTGGGTTGAGTCGTGACCAGGCGTACTCCATTGAGGTTCTGCATCCCAGCTTGCAACTTGCCGGGCTGTTTGATGAAACGGCTTTGGAACTGAACGCGATGAGTTCGGTGCTGAAGGGCCAGGCGACGGTTTTGTCGATGGTTCGGGACGCCCTCCTCCCCAAGCTCGTGACCGGCGCGATCGACGTCTCGAAGCTCGACCTCGACCCGCTCGTCGAAGAGTCGGCTGCGTGAGCCCGGAGCGGTTCTCCGAGGACGAGCTCGTCGAACGACCCGCGGTCGAGCTCCTCGCCGAGCTCGGCTGGGAGACCGTCAACGCGTGGGAGGAGGTGCTGGGCCCCGGCGGGACGCTCGGGCGTAGCAGCCGCCGCGACGTCGTCCTCGAGCATCGCCTGCTGCCGGCGCTGCGCGCGCTGAACCCCGAGGCGCCGGATGCCGCGCTGGAGGAGGCCGCCGCCGCGCTCTCGCGCGACCGCTCCCTGCTCGACCCGACCCGCGCGAACGGCGAGGTCTACCACCTGCTCCACGACGGCTACTTCGCAGACTGGCGCGACGAGCGGGGCGAGGAGCAGACCGCGCGGATCGCGTACATCGACTGGCGCGATCCCTCGCGGAACGACTGGCTCGCCGCGAACCAGGTGTGGATCGCGGGCGACCTCCACACGCGGCGCGTCGATGTCGTGCTCTTCGTGAACGGCATCCCGCTCGCGCTTGCGGAGTTCAAGGAGCCCGGCCGCTCGGTACGCGCCGCTTACGACGAGAACCTCACCGATTACCTCGACACGATCCCGCAGCTCTTCTGGCCAAACGCGTTCGTGATCCTCTCGAACGGGTCGGAGGCGAGACTCGGCGCGACGCTCGCCCCGTGGGAGCAATTTGGGGAGTGGAAGCGGATCGACGCCGAGGGGACGCGCGGGCGGGTCGAGCTCGAGACCGCGATCCGCGGAACGTGTGAGCCCGCTCGCCTGCTCGATCTCGTCGAGAGCTTCGTCGCCTACAGCGAGAAGCCGGGCGGCCTCGTCAAGTCGCTCGCCCGCTACCACCAATACTTGGGGTGAACGCGGCGATGCAGGCGCTCGAGCGGATTCGCGAGACGGGCGACAAGCAGCTCGGCGTCTTCTGGCATACGCAGGGGG
>JALYLK010000215.1 GCA_030774275.1 Actinomycetota bacterium | reverse complement strand
CGCTGATCGGCGGCGAGGAGGTGTACTGCTTTCCGTCAGCGCCGCTCACGGTGGCCGAGGCGGTGCCAACCGAGTGTGTGCAGCCGGCGTCGTCGTAGAGCGTGAAGGTGATCGTGCCGGTGGCGCTACTGGTGCCGCCCGAGAGCATCGCGGTGTCGGTCAGGCTGACCGTGCCTCCGACGCCGAGCGTGAAGGGCCCGCCGGCGTTCGTGTTCAGCGCGGTCTGCCCGTTGGCTGTGAAGCACTCGAGCGTCGTATCCGTGTGGTGGTTGGGCGAGTAGGGCGCAAAGGCATCGGGCGTGTACTCGGCCCGGAAGCAGTAGTGGCCAACCGCCAGAGGCGTGAACGAGTCCGAGACGGCCTGGCCGGCGGCGATCGTCACTGCCCCCCCGACCGGCGTTCCGCCGGCGGTGCAGTCCGGGTTGGAGCCGGCCGGCCCGCAGACGAAGAACTTGACGGTGCCCGTGACAGCGCCGTTCGAGCCCGACAGGGTCGCCGTGTCGGTGACCGACTGGCCGAGCGTGATCTGGCCGGAGCTGACCTGGGTCGTGAAGACTGCCGGCACCGGAAGGATCGCCGCCGCCTTCAGCGAGCGGTCCTGGTTGCCACCGGATCCGTCGAGGTCGAGCAGGCGCATGTGGTAGGGAGAGCCGGAGATCGCGCCGGCGCTGTTGCCGGCGCCCCAGTCGATCTGGGAGGCGATGTGGCCGCCCCAGGCGATCAGGGCAGTGGCATTGGTCGCGGTGAAGTTGATGGTCACCGAGCGCTGCTCGCTCGTGTCTGCAACCCCGTAGCTGACGCCGGTGATCGTGCCGTTCCAGATCGAGATGCAGCCCGGCGCCTGCGTGGACCCGGGGTTGGCGAAGGCGATCGTCAGGTCGACCGGGATCGCGAAGCAGTTGCCAGGGCTCAGGCCAGCGATGCCCGTGGTCGGGTCGGCGGTTGTCTCGGTGCGGTTGAACGAGGTCAGGTAGTCGTAGGCGTGCGTGCCGCTTTGAATCGTGTCGTACTGGATCACGAGCGTGTGGCTGCCAAGCGACAGGCCCGTCAGCGTCATCCGGAAGGGAACCGAGTCGCCCTCGCGGTAGTGCGAGTTCGTCTCTCCGGCGTTCCCGTTCACCCAGGCGTCGTTCGCGCACTGCACGGGAGCGCCGACGGTTCCGTTGCGGCACTGGTCGATGTTCGCCGAGCTGGCCCAGGCCAGCGCCGGCACCGACATCGCGATTGCAACCAGAAACGCCGTGGCGGCGAGCACGCGGCCCGCCCGGCCGGCAAATGCGCGCGCGACCGTTGTCTCACGAACTGACAGCTCCATCTTTCCCACTCCCTCTTTAGATCCCTGGACTTGACCCCGGGACCGAACCTAGAAAACAGAACCCCTCCTCAGAAAAAACTACAAAAAAAGGGGTCTAACTTCAATAAACTCGATAAACCGGCCGCTTAGAGCAGTTTTTGTCCGCGGGTCTCTCTGCCCAGCAGCGAAGCGACGATCCCCCCGCCGGCCATCACGAGCGCAATTGAGGTGAACGAACCGAGAGCTGGGCTGCCTAGCTCCTCGCCGTGGTCACCGACGTCAGCTGATCGCGACCATTCGCTCTATGGCGCCAGACGCGCGCGCCGCGACCTCCCGCTCCACGGTCACCTCGTGCTTCCAGTCACGGAGGGAATCGCGCAGCTTCTCGAGCGTGATCATCTTCATGTACTTGCAGATCGCCCTCTCGGACACGGCCTCGAAGCGCTTTCCGGGCGCCTCCTTGTTCAACCGGTGGAGGATTCCGGTCTCGGTCGCGACCAGGAAGCGGCTCTTCGAAGAATCCTTGGCGAAGTTGATCATCCCCTCGGTCGAGAGGATGTGCGTCTTGTCGTTGCCGAAGGCCATGCATTGGCTGGCACAGCCGCACTCGGGATGGACGAGCAGCTCGGCGTCGGGCGCGTCCTGCTGCCAGCGCTCGATGTCGGCAGGCCGGATCCCGGCATGGACGTGGCATTCGCCGAGCCAAATGGTGAGCTTCCGCCCGGTCACCCGCTCGAGCCAGATCCCGAGGAACATGTCGGGGAGAAACAAGATCTCGCGGTCGGCAGGAATCGCCTCGACCACCGCCTTTGCGTTGCCGGACGTGCAGCAGTAGTCGCTCTCGGCCTTCACCTCGGCGGTTGTGTTCACGTACGAGACGACGACCGCCCCAGGGTGCTCCGCCTTCCATTCGCGCAGCTGCTCGGCCGTGATCGAGGCGGCGAGCGAGCAGCCCGCGTCGAGATCCGGGATCAGCACCGTTTTGTCCGGCGAGAGGATCTTCGCCGTCTCGGCCATGAAGTGGACCCCGCAGAAGACGATCGCCTCAGCGTCTGTGGCGGCGGCCTCCCGGGACAGGCCTAGCGAGTCGCCGACGAAATCGGCGACGTCCTGCACCTCGGGGACCTGGTAGTTGTGCGCGAGGATCACTGCCTCGCGCTCGCGCGCGAGTGCCTTGACCTCGTCCTGCATCGTTGCGATCACGGTCGAGCTCACAGGACCTCCATGGAGACGTCGAGGGCGCGGGCCGAGTGCGTCAGCGCGCCGATCGAGATGAAGTCGACACCGGTCTCCGCGACCGCTCGCACGTTGTCGAGCGTGATGCCTCCGGAGGCCTCCAGCTTCGCGCGCCCGGCGGCAACGGCTACCGCTTCTGCCACCCGCGACGGAGTCATGTTGTCGAGGAGGATCGTGTCCGCACCGGCGACGAGCGCCTCGCCCACTTGCTCGAGCGTGTCGCACTCCACCTCGATGGCCAAACCAGCTGTCTGCGCCCGCTCGACCGCAACCCGGATCGAGCCGGCGAGCCGGAGGTGGTTGTCTTTGATCAGAATCCCGTCGTCGAGCCCGAGGCGGTGATTCGTCCCACCTCCGCACCGCACCGCGTACTTCTCGATTGCCCGCAGGCCGGGCGTGGTCTTTCGGGTGTCGAGGATCGTCGCGCCGGTGCCGGCGACGGCGTCCACGTGGCGGCGGGTGAGGGTCGCTATGCCTGACAGCCGACTGAGCAGGTTCAGCGCCAACCGCTCGCCGGCGAGGAGCGCTCGGGCGTCCCCGTCGAGCCGCGCGATCTCCCCGTCCCGTTCCGCGCCTTCGGTCGCGAGCGCCTCGACGCTGAGGCCCGGATCGAGCTCGTGGAAGACCGCCCGCGCGAGGTCGAGCCCGCAGACGACGCCGCGCTCCTTGAACAGGATCGTCGCCATCGCCGTGACGTCCTCCGGCACGACTGCATCGCTCGTCAGGTCGCCGGCTCCGAGATCTTCGGCGAGCCAGGCTCGCACGTCGACCGCGGTCAGTTCCATGCCTCGAAGGCGGCCTTACGGCCGGGCCGTAGGACGGTGTGCAAGCCGTTGAGCTTCGGATCCTCGTGCGGGAAATCGGCCCGGAAGTGGCCACCGCGGCTCTCTCTGCGGGCGAGCGCGCTGCGTGCGATGAGCTGCGCCACCGGATGAGGTGCCCGGACCAGCCCCTCCAGCCCGGAGCCGTCGCGAACTAATCCTGCGTCGCGCCACATCGCGTCTCGCAGTTCGGCAGTGACCGGCGGCGGCGCGATCGGTTGCGCCGGCGGGTCGAGCCGCCGCGGGAGCTGCGATTCTGCGGCGGCGAGCGCGGCGCGCCGCCCGAAGACGAGGCACTCAAGCATCGAGTTCGAAGCGAGCCGGTTTGCGCCGTGAACGCCCGTGCAGGCGCATTCGCCGGCTGCGTAGAGGCCGGATAGCTCCGTCCGTCCATCGAGGTCGGTGACGACCCCTCCCATCGTGTAATGGGCGGCGGGACTGACCGGGACGGGCTGGTCACTCGGCCGGTAGCCGGCGTCGGCGAGACGGCTCATCAAGCCGGGGAAGCGGGACCGGTCTATGGGACGGAGGTCCAGCAGCGCGGTGTCGCGGGCGCCGACCGCGCGCGCGACCACATCCCGCGGCGCGAGCTCGTCTGTGAATCGCTCGCCCCCATCGTCGACGAGCAGTGCCCCGGCACCGCGCAGCGCCTCGCTCAGGAGCAGGCTCGTGCCGGCGAGTGCCGTCGGATGGAACTGAACGAACTCGAGGTCGGCGACGGCGGCGCCCGCACGATAGGCCATCCTGATGCCGTCGCCGCTCGCGCCCGGCGGATTTGTCGTCTGTTGCCAGAGCGCGGCTGCACCGCCGGTTGCAAGCAGCACTGCGCGCGCTTTGACCGCGCGCCGATTCGTGACGACGCCCACGCAACGACTGCCGGAGACCCAGAGCTCGAGCGCGAGCTCGTCCTCGCTGATCTCGATCCGCGGTTCGGCCAAAACCGCTTCGCCGAGAACGCGTGCGATCCGTTCCCCGGTCGCGGCGCCGTCAACGCTGAAGACGCGCGGGTGAGTATGGCCCCCCTCTAGCC
>JALYLK010000214.1 GCA_030774275.1 Actinomycetota bacterium | reverse complement strand
CATGCGGAGACGGAGGGGCTCGGCGCAATCGCGATCACCGACCACAACGTCTTCGGCGGCGCCCGGGAAGCGCTCGCCGCGACGACGAGTCTGACCGTGATCCCGGGCGAGGAGATCAAGACCGACGAGCAGGGCGAGGTGATCGGTCTCTTCCTGGCCGAAGAGATCCCGCGCGGGATGCCGTTCGGCGACACGCTGGCGGCGATTCACGAGCAGGACGGGCTCGCCTATCTCCCCCACCCGTTCGACCGCATGCACGCGATCCCGGATGCTGCGACGCTTCGCCGCCACCTCGACGACATCGACGTCTTCGAGGTCTACAACGCGCGACTGCTTTTCGATGCCTACAACGACGAAGCGCTTCGCTTCGCGCGCAAGTACAACCTGACGATGGGCGCCGGCTCCGACGCCCATGTGCTGCAGGGGGTGGGCACGGGAGCGCTGCGAATGCGTGAGTTCCACGACCGCGAGGAGTTCCTCGCCAGCCTCGCCACGGCCCAGGTGCTGCGGCGGCCGAAGTCGCTGCTCTACCTGCAGTCGCTCAAGTGGGCGGCCCAGGCCAAGGAACGGGTCCGTTAGCGGAGAATTCGACCCGTGCCCTTGTCCCCCGTGCCCACTGACGAGATCTATGAGAAGTACCTGCAAAAGGCCATTACCGAGATCAACGAGCTCGGCGACGAGATCTCGAAGGCGGCCGGTGAGCGGGTACCTGTGCTCGGCTCCGGTCATCCGCTGGCCGACGTCTTCCTGCTGAAGCACCGCCCGCAGGCCGCAGAAGTGCAGGAGGGTGTCGCCTTCTACGGGCGCGCCGGCCAGGCCCTCCTGAAGTCGCTGCAGCGCCTGCACGTCGATCCGCTGGCCATCTACGGGACGAACTGCCTCAAGTTCGCCGATCAGGACGAGTCCGAGGCCCGGCCCTGGCTCGAGCGTGAGCTGCACATCGTCCAGCCGAAGCTGATCGTGCTCATGGGCGAGGACGCGCTGCGTTTCTTGAACGAGCTCGAGTTCCCGCTCGCGGATACCCTGGAGCCGAAGGTCGGCGAGCTCCAGCGCTTCACCCCAACGATCGAGGCGCTGCTCGTTCCCGACATCGACGCTTCGCTCGACGATCAACCCGCCAAGACACGGTTTTGGAACGCGTTCAAACAACTGGGCCCGTGGTGGGCCGAGTTGCCTCCGTACTAGGGGCGCCTCGGGTTATCGCGTTCGGCGTCCTGGCCGTCGCGCTCGGCCTCTATTACCGCTTCCACACGTCGCTGCCCAACACGTCAACGTGGGGCGACGTCGCGTTCCTCTCGTTCCTGCTGATCCCCGCTGTGCTCGCGCTCGTCTACCTCGCGCTGCCGCTACGCGCAGCGCGTGAGGTCGAGCTCCTCTTCGTCGCGATTGCCTTCGCGATCTCCGCAGTGGTCCTGCACCAGGCCGGTCAGGACACGCTCGCCGACTTCGCGAAGCTCGGTGCGATGGCCTTCGCAGCCTTCTGGTTCCTGAACTTCTTCGAGGCGCTCTCGTGGGTCGTCCTGGTCGCCTGCATCGTGCCCTGGGTGGACGCGTACTCGGTGTGGCGCGGGCCGACGAACCACATCGTCCACAACCACCACCACGTCTTCTCGACGCTCTCGTTCGCCTTTCCCATTCCGGGGGAGAACAGCGCTGCGAACCTCGGGCTCCCCGACCTGCTCTTCTTCAGCCTCTTCCTAGCAGCCGCCGCGCGATTCGGCCTTCGCGTGTTCGTGACGTGGGTTTTGCTCGCCGCCTCGTTCGGGGCCACGATCGCGATCGCCGTCGCGTGGGGCAAGCCGGGCTTGCCGGCACTGCCGCTGCTCTCCGTCGGCTTTCTGCTCGCGAACGCAGATCTGCTCTGGGCGCGGCTACGCCCTCGTCAGTAACGCGACCGACTCCACATGCGGCGTGTGCGGGAACATGTCGACCGGCCGAACCCGTTCGAGCGTGTAGCCCCAGCTTGCGACGAACTCCTTGACGTTGCCGGCCAGCGTCGTCGGGTTGCACGAGACGTAAACGATCTTCGGCGCCTCGAGGCGGCCGATCCGGCGAACCGCCTTGTTCGAGAGCCCGGCACGCGGCGGATCGACGATGACCACCTCAGGGTCGCCCGCGCGCTCGCGCAGCTCCGCCAGCGCGTCCGCGGTCTCGCCCGCGAAGAAGGCTGCGTTCGAGATCCCGTTCAGGTCGGCGTTCTCGAGCGCGCACGCGACTGACTCCTCAGAGACGTCGATGCCCCAGACCGTCAGCGCCCGCGAGGCCACCGAGAGGCCGATCGTGCCAATCCCGCAATAGAGGTCGTAGACGGTCTCGTCCCCGGTCAGCGCGGCGAACTCGCCGGCGATGCCGTAGAGGCGTTCCGCCATCGCGGTGTTCGTCTGCAGGAACGCGTTCGGCCGCACGCGGAAGCGCAGGCCACACAGGATCTCCTCGATCGCCTCGCCTCCCCACAGGAGCGTCGTCGGGAGGTTCGTCACCTCGGCAGGCGTCTCGTTCACGGCCCAATGGATGGAGCGCACCTCCGGGAAGCGCCGCAGCACCTCGACGAACTCGTCGCGGTCGAAGCGCTCGCCGGCTGCCGTGACGAGCTGGACGAGCACCTGACCGGAGTTCCGGCCCTCGCGGACGACCAAGTGACGGAGGTACCCCGTGTGCTCGGCCTGGTCATAGGGCTCAAGCCGCTCCGCGCGGGCCCAGCCGCGGACGGCAGTGCGAATCGCGTTACCGAGGTCGGTCGTCAGCCAGCATTTTTCGATCTCGAGCACCTCGTCCCAGCGGCCGGCCCTGTGGAATCCGAGCGCCGGTCCGTCGGGCGTCGCCGTGAACGAATACTCGAGCTTGTTGCGGTAGAAGAACTCGGACTCCGCGGGCAAGATCGGCTCGAGCGGGGGCTCCGCAAGCCCGCCGATCCGCCGCAGCGCGTCGCGCACCTGCTCCTGCTTGGCCTCGAGCTGAGCCTCGTAGGCGAGGTCCTGGAACCGGCACCCGCCGCAGGCCGGGTAGTGGGCGCACGGGGCCTCGACTCGCTGTGCGCTCGGCTCGACGACTTCGACGGCCACCGCCTCGGCGTGGTTTCGCTTCACCTTTGTCACGCGCGCGCGGACCGTGTCGCCGGGCAGCCCTCGCCTTACGAAGACCACGAACCCGTTCAGCCGCGCGACGCCGTTCCCACCGTAGGCGAGCGAGTCGACGTGGAGCTCGAGTTCCTGATCCTTGGCGACGGGAGCGGCCATCGCCGCCAGGCTACCGTCGGTTCTCGTTAAAGCCGGGGTGCGTCGGCAGAAGCATCGGCGGCAGCGGCTTCTGGCGAAAGTTGAAGTCACGGACGAGGTCGCCCAGGATTGGCGAGTTCTCACGGACGGTCGGCCGAGGATCTGGCCGCCCGTCGGTGCTCGGGTCGAGCCGCTCGCCGTGCAGGAAATCGTCCTCGATGAATTTCGCGTAGGCGTCGAAGCTCAGGGTCTGGTGGTCGATCAAGCCGCTCCGCGCGTACGGCGAGATGACGATCCCCGGCACGCGCAGCCCGTAGCCGTTGTGGTCGACGACCGGCGGAACGACGTGGTCGTAGAAGCCGCCCCAGTCGTCCCACGTCAGAAAGATCGCGGTCGACTTCCAGTTGGGGCCGCGCATGATGGCGTTGACGAGACCGGTCACCCAGGCTTGCCCGCGGCTGACGAGAGCCGGCGGATGCTCACTGACCCTGTCGTTCGGGACGACCCACGAGACGGCCGGGAGCCGGCCTTGCTTCGCCGCCCAGTAGAAGTGGCTGACGGAAGTGATGTTCCGGAGCTGGTGGTCCTGGTGCACGGTCGTGAACCAGGGGAGCGGATTCCAGATCCCGGGCGTCTTGGCGTTCTGCTTCTTCGCCTTGCAGAAGATCGCCCCGTCGTTCTCGCAGTCGGGCTCGCCGCCCTTGAAGACGTAGTAGCGCCAGGAGACGTGGTGCTTGTGGAAGAGGTATGTCAGGTCGGTCCAGGCGTAGTCCGGACGCGTCCCGTTCGACTCGGGCTCCCCGGGCGGCGCCAGGGGCGACTGGAGTGCGTTGACGCAGCTCATCGGATCGCCACGCCGTGAGCACCTCGCCGACCACTCCGAAACGGCGAACAGGTGCGCGGGCAGGCTCCACGAGGTGTCCGGCTGGAACATGTGGTCCTGGAGTACGAAGTTCCGCGCATAGGCCCAGTAGTTCGGAATCTCGCGCGCGTCGTGGTACCCCATCACATCGATCTGGTCCGAGCTCACCGAGCACAAGGGGTCGTTCTGGACCCGGCATGAGCGATGAAGCGCTGCCCGCTCCTGCCAGACGAACCCATCCATCAGACGATGGTTGATGTCGTGAATGGCGTTCAGATGGTCGTGCGGACCGCCGACGTTGCGGTCGCGGGGATTGTGAAACGGTTCAACGCAAAAGTGCGTCTTCGGATCCGGCACGCAGATAAGGGCTTCGCCGCGGTCCATCGGGATCCCGTCCGCGCCCGGGTAGGTCCCGAAGTAGGAGTCGAACGAGCGGTTCTCCTGCATGATGATCACGACGTGCTTGATCTTGTGGATTCCCTCGAGCGGCACCGCTCGGGGGCGCGGCGCCGCATGTGACGAAGCCCTGCTGACGAACGCCGCGGCCGCCGCGAGTGCAACGAGGCACAGCGCAGCCGCAATCAGGTGTGAACGCCGCACGATGAGAACTTAAGTCGGTTTCTGTTGAGGTGAAGTGAAGAGTCGATTCAGCCTGCGTTACGACACTAGTGGTCTGACCGGCGAGCTTGGCCGGCTCCCTGGCCCGCGATCACACGGCGCCAGAGTCCACGCTCGCCCTTGTCAAGGCCGCCGGCCTTGCCTGCGGACGATCGCGGCCTCTGGCTTGGTTCTCGCGCCCCAGGAAGCGGGCAACGCCACCGGCCAGACCACTAGACTCACGCCTCATGCGCGTCGCCGTTGCAGTCCTCGCCGGAGCTTCGGCGCTTCTGCTGGCCGGTTGCGGCTACCAGCGC
>JALYLK010000213.1 GCA_030774275.1 Actinomycetota bacterium | reverse complement strand
GGCCGCCTCGACCCCAACCTGGCTGGCAGTTCGTTCGGGTCTGACCCGACGTACTGCCCGCGCGTACATGGCTTGTGTGCCGGAAGCGAAACTATTTGCTCACCAGGGAGATCGTTCGCGCGCCGGTGGCGCACAATCCCCACGGGAGCAGGGCCGAACGACACGGCCAAGCACTTCGCTCCCGGGCGCCCGTAAACTCACCCGCCGTGGACCAGGCCTGGCTCGACGAGCTCTCCGAGTTCATCCGGATCCCCAGCGTCAGCGCGGACTCCGAGCGCGCCGCCGATGTACGACAGGCCGGCGAGTGGGTCTGCGATTTCGTTCGCCGCGCAGGCGGCGAAGCCGAGCTCCGCGACTGGGACGGTCATCCGCTCGCGCTGGGTGAGATTCCGGCCTCGTCCGGGAGCGGAAGCGCGCCGACGGTCATCTGCTACGGCCATTTCGATGTCCAGCCGCCCGCCCCGCTCGACCTGTGGGAGTCCGATCCGTTCGAAGCGACGGTTCGCGACGGTCGCGTCTACGCGCGCGGCATCGCCGACGACAAGGGTCAGCTCTACATGCAGCTCAAGGCGGCCGAGCAGCTGGCGGGCGACGGCGCTCTTCCCGTCAACCTGCGCTTCTGCTGCGACGGGGAGGAGGAGACCGGCGGCCACTCGATCGTCGACTTCCTGACCGCGGACGAGCGGGGCGGCGACGCCTGCGTGATCTTCGACGCCGGGATGCTCAAGCAAGGCGTGCCGCTCTTCAACCTCTCGACGCGCGGGCTCGTCTACTTCCACGTTCGGGTCCGGACCGGCGACCGCGATCTGCACTCCGGCCTCTTCGGCGGGGCGGCATTGAATGCCCTGCATGCGCTCGTAGAGGCACTGGGCGCCGTAGTAGCGAAGGACGGACGCTTGCCGGAGCCGCTGCGGGCTGGTAGAGCTCAACCGACCGACGAGGAGCTTGCCGGCTGGGCCAACCTGACCCCGGGCGCGGTGGAGCTCGCCGGGCAGGGTGCACGACCAATGGATCCGAAGGCGGCGGAAGAGTTCTATGTCCGGACGTTCGCCGAGCCCTCCCTCGACGTGAACGGCATCGAGGGCGGCTCGCCGCACCTGCAGAAGACGGTGCTCCCGGTTGAGGCACACGCGAACCTCTCGATTCGACTCGCGCCGGGCCAGGATCCTGAGCGGATTGCGCCCGAGGTCGAGCGGCTGCTGCGCGAGGCGGCGCCGCAGGGGGCTGAGCTCGAGATCACCCGGCTATCGTCGGCCCGGCCCGGGCTCGTCGATCCGGGCTCACCAGCGGTACAGCTCGGTCTGGACGCGTTCGAGCAGGTGATCGGCACGCGCCCGCTGCTCGTCCGCTCGGGCGGCACGCTGCCGATCGTGCCCGCCCTCGCTGACAAGAGCATCCCGACGATCCTGACGGGCTTCGCCCTGCCTGACTCGAACATCCACTCGCCGAACGAGAACGTCCTCGTCGATTACGTGCCGCTAGGCGTCCGGGCCGCGGCCGAGCTCTACAAGGCTTTCGCGGCGCTCTAACCGAGTGCGGCCGGCTCTTCAACGAGCCAGGAGTGACCGAAGCGGCGCATCTCCTCGATGATCGGCAGGAGGGCGTCGCCCTTCGCCGTCAGCTCGTACTCGACGCGTGGCGGCGACTCCGCGTAGCTTCGCCGTTCGACGATGCCGTCGTCCTCGAGTGCGCGGAGACGCTCTGACAGCGTCCGCGGGCTGATGCCTGCGCACGAGTGCTCGAGCTCGGAGAAGCGCCGTGGTCCTTCGGAAAGGTCGTGGACGAGCAAGGCGGTCCATTTTGCCCCGATGATCTCGGCACAGGCCGCGACGGAGCAGGTCTCGTCGTGGATCGCTTTCATCGTGCGCATTGCCCCTTGATCTTACTCCCCGGCCCTACTGGTCCTTAGCGACCGGCTCGAGCTTGTAGCCCACGCCGTAACGGGTCTGGATGAACGTATGCAGCGGTGCCACGCGATCGATCTTGTCGCGTAGCCGGCGGACGAACACGTCGACCGTCCGGTCACGGTGGGTCTCCCTGCGCCCCCAGATCTTCTGCAGCAGCTCATCGCGGGTCGTCACTCGGCCCCGGTCCAACGCCAGCGCGTAGAGGAGACGGAACTCCGTCGGAGTCAGCTCTGCGCTCTTACCGGCGACGTAGGCCTGCACCTCGCGTGGGTCGATCCGCAGCTCCTCGATCTCGATCGCGTCGCCACGCTCTTCCGGCTGGGCGCGGACACCTCTCCGCGCCGCCGCCTGCACCCGTGCCACGAGCTCCTTCATCGAGAACGGCTTGACGAGGTAATCGTCGGCCCCGATCTGGAGTGCGTGCACACGGTCGTGCTCGGTGCCGCGCGCACTGACGACGATGATCGGCGTGCCGATTCCCTCGGCGCGCGCGGACTCGATCAGGCTCCAGCCGTCGAGCCCGGGGAGCATCAGGTCGAGCACGAGGACGTCCGGCGCCTCGTAGCGCAAGCGCGCGAGCCCGACCTCACCTCGGCCGACCGTGACTGGGTCGAATCCCGCGCCTGAGAGGTGCTGTGCCATGCCCGAGGCGATCACTTCGTCGTCCTCGACAATCAGAACCTTCGCCATTCCACCTACCTTATTGAGCGTGAATGAGGATCCGTACAGAGAGCTGAGAGTCGGCTTCACGGCCGCCGTCTCACACGAGCTGCGCACGCCGCTCGCGCGGCTGCTCGCTCTGATCGAGGGTGCGACCCTGCCCGGCGCCGATCCGGTTGCCGCCTTGGAGCAGGCCCGAGCCGAGGTCGAGTTGATGGATGAGCTGATCGACGACGTCCTCTTCCTCAGCGAGCTCGAGACCGGGCGTGAGGTCGTCTCCCTTGGTTCGACCCGTGCGGCCCCGCTGCTCCGGGAGATCGTTGCCGAGCTCGACGAACGCTCCGAGCGAGCCGGGGTTGCATTGCAGGTCGAGATCGAGGACGAGGAGCTCGAGCTGCCGCTGCGCGCCCGGATGTTGCGAATCGTCGTCCAGAACCTGACCGAAAATGCGCTTCGCCACGCCGGCGAAGGCGCGACCTCCGTGATCGCTCTCCGGCGTCAGAACGGTGATCGGCTCCTCTCGGTCGCGGACAACGGCGTCGGGGTCGACCCGCGGGACGTGCCGCGGCTCTTCGAGCGTTTCTTCCGCTCCGACCGTGCTCGCGCCTCGCGCGGAAGCGGTCTCGGCCTGGCGATCGTCAAGCACGTCGTCGAGGCCGCGGGCGGGCGGGTAGAGGCAGCGGCCGAGCCCGGCGGTGGGCTCGAGATCCGTTGTCTGTTCCCGGCGTGAGCGACTTGGCAAAGTCGTCCCGGCAGTGTGGTACCGGGACCTGGTCCCGAGCCAGGTCCGGGGACCCGGTCGGCGGACATGGCCTGGGACCCGGGCGGAGCTCACGAGCTGCGAAGGCCGCGCGCTGACTTCCCAGAGGGACCTGGTCCCGAGACAGGTCCGGGGACCCGGTCGGCAGACATGGCCCGGTCGCGATAGATGCGGCCGCGGCGACCATGTCGCCGCGGCCTCTTCGACGGGATCGTCAAGCGATGCCTTAGGAGTGGATCTTGCGAACGAACGCCCTGTCTGCCGTCCGCACGACCTTCGGCAGCGGGAAGAACTTGAGCGGCGGACCGTAGGTCTGTCCGCTGGTGATCGCCCAGCTGACGAACTGCTTGAGCGTTGCCGCCTTGCTGGACTTCACCGGCACGATCACGTACGTGAAGGTGCAGATCGGATAGGCCAGCTTCTGAGACTTCGGCGGATTGACCACCGAGATGAAGCCGTTGCTCGGCACCTTCGTGATCGTCGCAGCTGCGGCCGCAATTCCTCGCAGGCCGGGAAGCTGGAACTTGCCGGCCCTGTTCTGGACCTTTGCGAACTTGAAGCCGTTCTTCAGCGAGTAGGCGACGTCGACGTAGCCGATCGCGCCGTCAGTGCGCGAAACGAGTCCGGCGAGTCCTGAGGAGCCCCTGCCGCCGATCCCCGTCGGGAAGTTCGCCTGGGTTCCGACAC
>JALYLK010000212.1 GCA_030774275.1 Actinomycetota bacterium | reverse complement strand
GAACTCGCAGGTGTAGGTCAGCGAGTCTCGGCGACAACAGTCGCCAAGATCCTACGGCGAGCCGGCGTCTCGCCGGCCGGCGCTCGCGCCCAGCTCAGCTGGCGCGACTTCTTGCGTGCCCACGCCGACTCGATCATCGCCTGCGACTTCTTCACCGTCGAGACGCTCTGGCTCGGACGCCTCTACGTGCTCTTCTTCCTCGAACTCACCAGCCGGCGCGTGCACTTCGCAGGCTGCACCACGAACCCCGACGCACGCTGGACAACCCCAGCAAGCTCGCCAGCTTGCCTGGTCACTCTCCGAGCGAGCGACACCGGCCCGGTTCCTGATCCACGACCGCGACAGCAGTTGAGCCGCGTTTTCGACGACGTCTTCCGAAGCGAGGGCGTCGAGATCATCCGCACCCCGTTCCGGGCCCCGAACGCGAACGCGTTCGCCGAGCGCTGGGTCGGCACCATCCGCCGCGACTGCCTCGACTGGCTCCTGATCGCACGCCGCAGACAGCTCGAACACGTCCTGCGCGTTTACGTCGACCACTACAACACGCACAGGCCGCATCGCGCTCTCGGCCTGACACCACCCACACCCGAGCACCGGCTACACCTCATCGGCTCGAACCCCCGAGACCAGCTCCGCCGACGCGACCGACTCGGCGGACTCATCCACGAATACATCCAAGCAGCATGACGGATGGATTTGCGCACCCCACGCGCTGCGCCGCTCGTATGGCGGCATACGACGGGATCGTATGATGGGCGTGGTGCGCGTCTTCGGAAAGACGGTTCTGCAGTCGTCGCACACGCCTCGGCAGAGCGACGTCGAGGAGTGGTTCGACCGCGAGCTCTCTTCGCTGCGGGAGTCGGTCGAGAGTGGCGCGGAGGCGCAACAAGCGCGCAACCGTAGCGCGGACGCTCGCTCACCCCGGCGACGGCCTCTGCGGTTCGGTGCGACGCGTGCGAGGGCACGGTGGATCGCGCATCGAGCACTCCGAGTGCCGCTGCATTTCGGCCGTCTGCTGCGCCGACCGCGGCGGGTTGTCGATAGGCGCCGCTTCGAGATCGTCCTCTACGGGTGTTCCGTTGCGCTCGCCGTCGCCGTCGGCTGGCTTGTTTCGTCGATGCTCGGGTCCTAGGAGGCGAGCCTCGAGCTTTCAGGACGGCGGAGGTCATCCGGCGCGCGACCTCGACGGACCCGGCCGGAGAGCACCTTCGAGTGCTTCGTCCGATGCTTCGACGAGGTTGGGACTCTCGGCTCGCTGCTTACCGAGGAGATCCTCGAGCTGAGATCCCATGCCACGGAAAACAACGAGAATACTCTCGAGCCGTTCTTCGTAACGCTGAACCTCGGCTTGAAGTAGATCCCTCCGCTGACGGGCATGCGCCTCGGCTTGACGTACCTTCTGCTTGACGTCCGCGTCTGCGGCCGCGAGACGCTTCTGCGCATCGTCCACGATCTGCGCCGCCTCGTGCGTCGCCTCCCTCATCCGCTGCTCGGCAAACGAATCTGCCGCAGCTCGGGTGTCCTTGGCGTATGTCTCCGCTTCGGCCCGAATACGACTTCCGTCGGCTCGGCCGGCCTCGGCGGCGCGGCGCGCCTCGTTCGCCGCTGCCGCGACGTTAGACTCGGCCTCCTTGCCTAGGCGTTCTGCCTCCTCCTGCGCCTTCCGGCGAATCTGCGCCGCGGCCTCTTGGGCTGACTTCAGGACCGTGCCGACCTCTTCGCCGACGCCGCCGAGATCCGCCGCCACCTGCGCCTCAGAGGACTTGCTGTCCTTGTCGGCGACTGGTTCGACCGCCGCTTCTGCGCTGCTTTCGCCAGGAGAGGTGAGCTCCTGCGTCTTGAGCGAGTACTCGGTGAGCCTCTCGACGGGGCGCCTTGCGCCTCCGCCGTCCCCCGAGGGCTGTTCATGCGACCCTTCGGGCCGCAGTTTGCGTCTCAAGTTAGCCATGCTGGATCCTCCTTTGGTCGGACGGAATGAAGGCCGAGGCGCGGATCTCGCGCGAGCTCGACGGCGACGCCCGAGCGCCGGAGCCGAACGCAGCAGACCGAAGCCGAGGGCCGCCAGGAGAGTTCCGGTGGTAACGGCCACGAGCAGGCGGAACGTGCCGCTCCCCGAGCCCCGCGAATCGAAGGGACTGCGCGATTGTGCCTGCCTTGATTCTGGGCCCGGGTTCTTGTGGTCAGCCGCCTCCCGGGG
The DNA here is from genome assembly GCA_030774275.1 of Actinomycetota bacterium. Lineage (GTDB taxonomy): Bacteria > Actinomycetota > Thermoleophilia > Gaiellales > Gaiellaceae > 13-2-20CM-68-14. The sequence goes on along the minus strand of JALYLK010000212.1, from coordinate 2,761 downwards.
CTGCCCGAGCGGAAAGGCTGACCAGAGCGGCTTGAGGTCGGGGCGCGCGGACTCTCCTTGACGATCTGTACCCGCGAGCGACAGAGCCGGGCACATCGCCCCGACACAGGCCACCACCAGCGCGAACGGCACGAGGCGGTGGAGACGCCCCTTCACCGGATCGTCACCGGTGTGCCGACCTGCATCAGCCGGCCCAACTCGAGGATGTCCCGATTGCGGAACCTGACGCAGCCATGTGAGATGCGGCCCGGCACGAGCTCGGGCTCGTCGGTCCCGTGAAGGCCGATGAATCCCCCGCCGGGCCAGTCTGTGAGTACGCTCGAGAGAGCACTCGTGCCGAATGCGAGCGGCCCGTAGAAGGTGCTCCTATACCTGGCCACCTCGTCCCGGATATAGAAGTCTCCCTTTGGTGTCGGCCACTCCGGCCTGCCTACGCCGACCGGCGCACGGAAGATCGCGGACCCCTTGCGCAGCAGCGTCGCGGTCAGCCGTTCGAGGTCGATGATGAGGTGCGTTTGCACGGCGCCGTAAACTCCCAGCGCACTCCGCGGCACCCAGGCGGTGCGGTCGTTCGGCAAGACGGGCAGTCGTACGTGAACCCACAGGCGGCCGGCTCGGTCGCGGGCGCGGCCGAGCACGAGGACGATGTTCGTCGTGTCCTCGGGAGTTGTCGTTGCAAGCGGCGCAACGACCTCGGCGCGGTTGCTCGGCCACACACGTCCAGAGATAGCGCTGCGGACAGATGCCCAGTATGCGACGGCAGGGGCTCGGCGCAAGGCGACAGGCCTCGGCACCCGCAGCGCGGGGGCCGGAGGAGCCGGAAGATGCTGTGACACTTCCACTGGGGAAGTCGCGGAGCTTGCGCGCGATGAGACGAGCACGACGATGAGCGCGGCTGCGACAATTCCCGCGGAGACGCCGAAAGCTCGAGCGAGGGTGCTCCCGGGCGTCATCGGTTTTCGTCATCACCCCTTGTACGTCGGGTTCTTGCGAGACGCCATCTTGGGATGGGCCACGACGAAGTGGGTCGAAGCGACGATCGCCTTTACCTCGGAGATCGGCTTCCCTTGGTCGAAAGCGGACGCAGCCGGTGTCACACCTGCGAGGAACCGCATCCACGCGGCGTGCCGCGCCTCGACGGAATGGATCGATATCGCCGCTGCGAGAAGCGCCGCCGACTTGATGCGAGCCGCCTGCGCCTTGTACGCCGCCGCCGCAAGATCCTCGAACGCCACGGCGGTCTTCAGGAACTTCGTGTCGTCCTCGGTCACTCCGCGGAAGTCGAAGGCAGGACGCTTCACGGCCGCCTGTCCCAGCGCCGCCCTGATGGCGGCGACGTGCGCGCGCTCCACCGCTCCGAGCTGGCGCGGTATCGGCTTCAGCTCGCCCCGGATGGCGCCGAGACGCTCGGCCTCGGTATAGAAAGCGGCCTGGAGATACTCGAGCGTGAGAGCGTAGTTGAGGATCGCGACGTCGGACGACGCCGTCGCGCCGGCAAGAGCAGGGGCGGTGAGAGCCTCGAGCAGAGCCGCCCCTCCCACGACCACCTTGCCCAGGAACCTCGCGCGGGTATCGCCAGAGACGCGTGCGACCGCTTCGCGGATGGCGCCGTCGCGATCGAGCTTGCCGAGCGTCAGCTCGGACATCGTGTGCGTCTCGTGTTTCTTGGCGGACATGCGGGTATCGACACCACCTAGCTCGACCGGACGAAGCCGGTGCGATTGACAGCACTTTGAACCTGCGTGGCCGTCTTCGGTTCGTCGGTGGCGTTAGGCGCAGGGTTCTCGCCGGCGATGGCCCGGATCCAGCCGGCGTGCCGAGCCTCGACGGAGACGATCTGGGCGGCCATGGCAAGCGTCGGCTTGGTGAGGTTTGCGGCTTGGCCGTTGTAGGCGCCGATTATCGTCTCCTCGAGCGCAATCGCAGCCGCCGTGAACTTGGCGGGATCCGAGGTCGTCTCCCCGAAGCTAAGTGTCGGCTTCTTGCGCGCGTTCTTGCCAAGCGCACTCTTGAGGAACGCGACATGCGCCTGCTCGTGGCGACGTACGATCGAGACGTACTCTTGAAGCTCGCCGCTTAACTTGCCCTTCGCAAAGGCCTCCGCGTAAAAACCGGCCTCGATGTACTCGAGCAAGAGCGCAAAGTTGAGGATCTTCTTGTCCTGCGCAGCTGAAGGAGCCGACGCGGCCAGCCGAGGGAATCCGGCGACAAGCACGCCGCCGGCCACGAGCGTGCCGCCGGCCACAACCGCTCGAGCGACGAACTCTGCTCGCGACGAGGCGTCGGAATCGTCAGCGCCAGCTGGGACGATGCCCAGCTCCAACTGCTCTAGACCGTAGCTGCCGTCATCGTGGACGCGCGCCCTTGCGTTGCTCACGCGGACCTCGGCTTACCAAGGCCCTCGGAGCGCGAGCGCCTGCCCTCGCCATCGCCGCTTGCCGCACGGAACGCCACCGCACACCCCTCTTGCCGCAGAGAATGGGACGATAACTCGTAACCAGGGCATCTGCAAACGGGCTGCGGACGTTCAGGGCTGAGTCGGCTGCCGACGTTCAGCGCTGAGTCCGCGTCGGGACCGGAGGCGGGCTTGACCAGCAGGCGCCAGCCTTGGAGGTCCGAACCTGACCTTTTGGCGATCAGAAACCGGATTGGCTCGGTCCGGTCGACGAACGTCTCGATGATGTTCCGTGCCTGCTGGGTCGCCCACTCACCTGTCGGGTTCGCGGTGATGCCCGCCAGATACACCTGCCGGGTTGAAAGT
>JALYLK010000211.1 GCA_030774275.1 Actinomycetota bacterium | reverse complement strand
GGGCATCACCGCGAACCCGACAGGTGAGTGGGCGACCCAGCAGGCACGGAACATCATCGAGACGTTCGTCGACCGGACCGAGCCAATCCGGTTTCTGATCCACGACCGCGACAGCAAGTTCACCGCGGCCTTCGACGAGGTGTTCCGTTCAGACGGCATCCGGAGGATCCGCACACCCGTACGCGCACCGCGCGCGAACGCCTTCGTCGAACGGTGGATCGGCACCGTCCGTCGCGAATGTCTCGACCGGATCCTGATCGTGAACCGACGGCACCTCGAACGCGTCCTCCGGGTCTACATCCGTTACTACAACGAGCATCGACCCCACCGCTCTCTCGGCCAGCGACCGCCGATCGAAGAACCGCCGCAAGGGTCAGCGACCGACGTCGCTCTCGACCATGTTCGGCGCCGCGACCTACTCGGCGGCCTCATCCATGAGTACAAAACCGCAGCGTGATAACCGCAGATCGGGTTTCCGGCACCTTCAGGCTCGCTGGTTGCGGACTGGGCCTCGTCACGCTGGAAGACCTCGGCGTATCGATGGAACCCGAGCAGTAACCCTCGGCCTCACCATTCTCGGCCGCGCCGGTGCTGTGCCGCGGGGCCGCAAGCAGCAACTCTCCGTCGCCTGGGCGCCCGCAGCAGGTGATGCTCCGTCGCAGTTTGCGGGAAAGGCACAGCCGGGAGCTCCAGGGTCGACTTCGGTCTCGTTGGCGGGCGGGCGCAACGCTGGCCCCGGTAAATAATGGATCGACTCGAAGCTGCAAGCGTTCTGCAAGCGACACGCTTCCACGGCGATGCGACGCGGTTCCGTCTTAAAGCAACGGCTGGGTCCCGATCTGCCGTGGAACCTGCGTTTCGGCGGAACGCCGCGGCAGGAGACCTCCCACCCGAGGCGGCTCATAACCCGGAGGCGCAGGTTCAAATCCTGCCCCCGCTACGCAGAAAAGGTCCCCGGAAACGGGGCCTTTTCGTATCGGCGCACGGCTTCGGGGATTAGGCGAGCGCCTGGCGGGCCGCTTCCTCGAAGGAAGTGAGCGTTCGAGGGAGCAAGCGCCGGATCCGGTTGTCTCGCGCCAGGGTCGGATTGCGAAGGCCCTCGACGAGCGGCCGCGCAACGCTCGCGCGCACGGGCGTGACGAGATGGAGCCAGTAGGACGACAGTCGAGGACTGAGCACCGGAACCTCGATAATTCGAGGCTCGTGCCCGCGGAGGCGGCCAATGAGCTCAATCATCTCGCGGTAAGTGAGCGCCTCGGGACCGCCGAGGTCGAATGTCTCGCCGATCGTCTCGCGGTGGCCGGCGACGCCCGCGAGGTATGCGACGACATCGGCGAGGGCGATCGGCTGAGTGGGCATCGAGACCCATTTCGGCGCAATCATCAGCGGCAGCCGATCGACCAGCGCGACAATGGTCTCGAAACCGGCGCTGCCGCGGCCGACGACGATGGCCGCCCGAAGCGTCGTCACGGGCACATCGCCCGCGGACAGCATCGTCGCCGTTTCAGCCCTACTCCGGAGGTGCGGCGAGAGATCGGACGCGTCGTCTCCGAGCCCACCGAGGTAGACGATCTGGGAGACCTCAGCGCCCGCTGCTTCTCGCGCGACCGTTTGTGCCGCTCGCCTATCGACCTCCTCGAAGTTCGTCGAGCCGAGCGAGTGGATCAGGTAGTAGAGGACGGTCACGCCCTCGAGGGCTCGACGCACCGCTGTGGGGTTCGTTGCGTCGGCGGCGACCGCGCGCACGCGGCGTGTCTCGGGCGTGTTGCCCGATCGTGACACCGCGACCACCTCGTGGCGTTCAGCCAGCGCCGGGACGAGTGCGCGTCCTATGAATCCGGTCGCGCCGAGCACGGCCGTTCTCACGGTCGCTCCTCATCGATTACGCGTTCGAAGTAGCGACGGCTGATCGCAACGTGGAGCCTGCGCTGGATCTGCTCGTACAGCGCGCCGCGCAGCCTGGGGACGAAGCCGGTCACGGCTGCGCGCAGCTCCGGCTCGTCCCCGCCTGTCTGAGAGAGACAGATCGCACCGCCCGGATGCCTCGTGAGGATGCCGCCCCGTATCGCATAGCGGCAGGAAACGCCCTCTGGGTCATGAGCGGTCTTTGCGCGACCGAATCGCAAGAGGCAGGGGCCGCGGCCGAAAAGGCGCATCTCGACACCTTCCTCGGTCTCCCGTGTGCGCACGGTTCCGCGGCTGGCGCGGGTGATCTCGAGCCAGTAGCGCTCGCCCAGCCTCCGGGCCCCACGCTCCGATCGCTCGACTACCGGCCGGGTCGCCTTCACCCGCTCATCCGACCCGATCGCACCGTCGGGCCCTCGGCCCTGCACCGAACGCCAGCCCTCAAGCTCGCGGGGCATCGCAGTGAACTCTCACTCGGCCTCGTTCTGGGCAAGCGCTGTCAGCCGCTCGGCCTCTTCGGTTGGATCGCCGGCGAGTAGCAATGCGTCGACTCCGGCTACGCCTTTGGTTGCGCCGGCGCCGCCCAAGCACAGGGAAGTGCGCTGCGCCAACCCGCGCAGCTGATCTGCGCTCGTCTCGAAGCGGTCGCTGGTCACCGCGCTGACGACGACGAATCTCGGGTCCCACGAGCGGCTGGCATCCGAGACGCTTTCGAACGGCGTGTCCGCGCCGAGGTAGGCAATCCGCCAGCCCCGCGACCGCAGCGCGAGCCCGAACGCGATCAGTCCGAGATCGTGCTGCTCGCCCGGCGCGCACGCCAGAACGATGCCGGCGCCGAGCCCGCGCCCCCAACCACGGGCCAGCCCGAGCAAGCGTCCCCGAAGAACGCTCGAGGCGAAGTGCTCCTCGGCGATCGACGCGTCCCCGCCCTCCCAGCGGTCGCCGAGCTCGTGCAGGTAGGGGAGGATGACGGCCGACAGCGTCGTGTCGAGTGTCGTTGCGGCGAGCAGGGCATCGATGATCTCGTGCGCGCGCTGCTCGTCGAAGGCGGACAGCGCGGCCCCGAGTTCCTGCCGTGCCTCGGCCGGCGGACGCGAGACATCTTCAGCCGGAGTGTCTAGTCGCGCCGCGAGCGCGGCGGCCTCGGCGGCCGCGAGGCCCTCGGCAAGGTGCCGCTGCATGGACTGCACCCGCTCGAGGTCGTCGTGCGAGTACAGGCGCAGCCCGCCCGCCGAACGCGTCGGCCGAAGCAGGGCGTAGCGGCGCTCCCACGCGCGCAGGAGCTCCGGACTGACCCCTGTACGCCGGCTCAGCTCCCCGATCCGCAACAGGCCGGTCTCGCTCATGCGGCAACTATACAGATAATGGACAACATCTTGACAAGGCTGCCACATCCCGCTACTGTCCACGGCGTACAGAATCTATACAGGAGGTGGACAACATGAAGAAGCTCGACCTGCTCGCCGCGACGCTACTGATCGTAGGCGGACTGAATTGGGGTCTCGTGGCGGTCGCGAAGTTCGATCTGGTCGCGTGGATCTTCGGGCTGGAGTTCGGCGAGACGAACGGCGCGAGCCGTGTCGTCTACGGACTCGTCGGACTCGCAGCGGTTTACGCCATCGGCTCGTTGCTCACAGCCGGCCGCCGGTCAAGCATCCGGCCGGCCGCGGAGGGCGCTCACTGACTCAACGACTGCGTGCCACCGCACGTGGCCTGACTGAAAGGAAGCACTTTGAAGAAGCTGATCACGATCCTCGCGCTCGCGGCCCTCGTCTTGCCGGCGACGGCCTCGACGACGACGGCACGGACGCACGAGAACAAAAACATCGTCCAGACGGCGGTCGCAGCCGGACAGTTCAAGTCGCTGACGAAGCTGCTCACTCGTGCGGGTCTCGTCAACACTCTCCAGCAGCCCGGGCCGTACACGGTGTTCGCACCCACGGACGCCGCCTTCAAGAAGGTGCCGAAGAAGACGCTGACCGCGCTGCTGCGCAACAAGGCCAAGCTGCGTGCCGTGCTCCTCTACCACGTGGTTCCCGGCAAGGTCACGGCCACTGACGTCGTCAAGCTCTCCTCTGCCAAGACGCTCAATGGCAAGAGCCTGCGGATCCGCGTCGCCGGCTCGAACGTCTTCGTGAACAACGCACGGGTGACGAAGCCCGACGTGATGGCGATGAACGGCGTAATCCACGTCGTCAACCGCGTCCTGATCCCGCCGGCGCGGTAGCACAAGAAAGCACGTCGATTCTCTCGAGGCTCCTGTCGCGGCGATGCCGCGGCGGGAGCCTCGAGGCGTTGAAATGCGGCGGGTGAACGGTCGATCTCGCTCGTAGCCCGCGTTCCTACGGCATGCCGCGGCACGCGTACGCCCGCCGAGGCGGCTCATAACCCGGAGGTCGCAGGTTCAAATCCTGCCCCCGCTACTCCCAAGGGGCTCTGGCAACAGGGCCCGTCTTGTTCGCAAGGCGGTGTCGTTGCGGCACAACGCAGTAGTGCCAGGCCATGGGCCGTCCCTACCCGCTGAACTGCGCGACACTACTCCGATGCAACCCGAAACGCGCTACGCCAAGAGTGGCAACGTCAATATCGCCTACCAGGTGGTCGGTGACGGTCCCCCCGACCTCATCGCGGTCGATGTCATCTCACACCTCGAGCTGGATTGGGAGATTCCTTCCAAGGCTCGATTCTTTACGCAGCTCGCTTCCATCTGTCGCCTGTTCAGGGTCAACCAGCGTGGGACCGGCATGTCAGAGCGGGACGTGGGCGTGCCCACGCTGGAGACGCGGATGGACGACATCCGCGCCGTCCTCGACGCGGTTGGGTCGGAGCGGGCAGTGCTCTTCGCGCCGCTCGGCCCTAATCTCGGATTCTCCGGACGTGTGGGTGGGGCAGCCTGCTTCGCCGATCGCTCATACCTCGTTGGGGCGGTCAGTACTGCGGTGCTGACTGCCCCGGCACGAAACGCCGTCGACAAGCACGCTGGTGGGCTAAATGAGGTTCGGCGGAAAACGGTGCAGTCTGCGGGGAACGGCCCATAGGGCCGCTTGACCCCTTGCCTGTCGCGCGCCAACAATGAATAGGAGCCGAGGCAAGGGCATCTCTCCCCTGTGTCACGGGCGTCGGCTTGCCGCCAGGCGCCTAAGCCCGGGCCTCGGCTCACAAAAATCATCGTGGCCGCTGAGTTCGACCGCGCCCCCCTTAGGTCTGGCCTGCCCGAACGTTTGGGGGGTTGGCTGGCCTGGCGCGACCGCGTAAAGTCGCACCGCGACGTCGCCGCATGAGAGCCCTAAGCGCGCAGCGCCTGCCGTTCACACACACGAGTTATCCACAGTTTCCACAGGTAGTGGGGGAGTGCTTTCTGGACCCCAAGCAACAGCCTGAAAGGCCGCCTGCGCCTAAGTCCGAGCCTCCGGGCGAGTTTGTCTCTGAGGACTTGCGCGCCGACTGCGCCCGCTTCCTCGAGGAGCTACGTGAACAGATCGAGGGGCGCGCCGACCTGCCGCGCGGGAGTACGGGGTGGTTGCCGGGCCGCTTCGAGTGAACGCAGGCCCCGACTCGCCCTTATGCCGATTGCGGTCGGCATTTGGCTCGAAGGAGAGGAGCCGAGCGATCCCACAGGCGCCCTTGGCCGCAAAAAAGGCACAGAGGCGCCTCGCCGTCAGGGCAGGAACCGCTCGGCTCGAGGATATGGTTACACCCCCGCCCTAACAAAGGCAGTGATCCGGTGAGTCGGGACTGGCCGCCGAATGCCTGCGGCAAGCTGACGGCCCGCCCAGTCCCGGGAGTGGTCGGAGCGCCATCTCCTCTTGCCGCTTCCCTCGAGAGGTTCAGCCGGAAGCGTGTCGCACTTCCGCCAAGTGGCGACAGTCCTGCGACAGGACTCTCATGCTCAGCAAGCAGCGCGGGTTCGCTCCGGTTCACCGTCCAGCCCTTCCTGGGAGCGCTCCTCGTCGCCCACGCGTTAGCGCACCGGTAACGCCACCAGGGCCTGCACGGCAGTGGCTGACCACCGTCGCTCAGCAATCTTCAGGTCGCGTCTGCTGAGCTTTTGTTGGCACTTCTCTTGGCGGATGCCTAGCTGTAGTTCCTGAGCACGTTGGTCCATCCGGGCCTCCTTGGAGGCTGAGGGCTGCCAAGCACTCTCAGCCCCAAGGAGGAGATCCGGATGAGGCTTCACGGTAACGCGGCGCTCAGTTGGAGTGGTCGGCGGCGGCTGGCCGAGC
>JALYLK010000210.1 GCA_030774275.1 Actinomycetota bacterium | reverse complement strand
GTGTCGGCGTCCCAGCCCTTTGGGCCGATATCGCGGGCGGAGTGGCGCATGACGTCCTGAATCTGCGTTGCGTCGAGCTCGGGCCGGAGCGTCCAGACCCAGGCCGTCGAGCCCGCCACAAGCGGCGCGGAGAAGCTCGTGCCGTCGAAGCTCGAGTAGCCGCTCGGGTCGAAGAAGGTGGGCACCGCGACGGGCATCGCGACAGCAGGTGCAACGAGATCGAGCGCGCTCGAGCGGTTCGAGAAGAACGCCACGTGGTCGCTCTGGTCACTCCCGCCGACGGTCAGCACGTGCGGGAGACTCGCCGGCACGAAGCTTCGGTTGCCGCTCTGCCGGTCGTTGCCGACTGCCGCGACGATGATTGCGCCGCGGTGCAGCGCGCGGTCGACTGCCTGCTCGAGCAGGGCGCTGAAACCGAGGAAGCCGCCGCTGAAGTTGATCACGCCGCGGCCTCGCTTGGAGGCGGCGTCGAGCCCCGCCAGGATGTCGGAAAGCGACCCGTCGCCGAAGTCCCATTCCTGCAGGGCCGCCTGCGGGTAGACGCCGACGAGGCCCAGGCCGTTGGCCGGGGCGCCGACGATCGAGCTGACCGCCGTGCCGTGGACGTCTTCGCTCGAGACCACGCTCTGGGCGTTCAGGGCGGTGGTGTTCGGCCGGCCCTTGAACTCGGGGTGGGAGAGGTCGAGCCCCGTATCGACCACCGTGACTTGAACCCCGGGCGGCGGGGGCTCGGCCTGGTCGTCTCCAACGTCGTGGATCCACCACTCGTTGGGGAGCAGCGGGTCGCCGGAGCTGAGATGGGCGAAAGAGACGATACGGCGGTCGGGCTCGGCGCGGGCGAGTACGTCCTCGGCGCGCAGCGCCGCGACGACTCCGCGCGCCCGCGTTGCTGGAACGCGCCAGACGTTCAGAGAGGGGGAGACGAGGCGCGCCTGCGCAGATCGCAGCGCCGGCGAGAGGCCTCCGCCGGGAACCGAAAGCTGGACGAGGAGGGCGGCGCCGGCACGCGCCGGCGCACCGACCGGCGCGGCAGGATGGGCGAAGCCCGCCGCAGCCGCGCTGGGCGCGATTGCTAGGGCGGCGAGAATGACGCAGATGGTCGAGGAACGACCCTTCAAGCCAGTGAAGGAAAGCACAATTGTCTATATCGGTCTGGGAGCGAACCTAGGCGAGCGGGAAGCGACGATCGCGGAAGCGCTGCGCCTCCTCGACGAGGACGATCGGAGCTCCGTGCTGGGGTCGACCGTCCCCATCGAGACCGAGCCCGTAGGCTACGAAGATCAGCCGCGCTTCCTCAACGCCGCCGCGAAGCTCGCGACGACCCGGTCGCCCGGGGAGCTACTCGAGCTCCTGCTGGAGATCGAGCGCACTCTCGGGCGCGTCCGCGGCGAGGGCCCTCGTTTCGGGCCTCGTACGATCGACCTCGATCTTCTCTTGTACGGCAACGAGACGATCGACGAGCCGGCGCTCGTCGTCCCGCACCCGCGCCTGCACGAGCGTCGCTTCGTGCTCGAGCCGCTTGCGGAGCTCGATCCGACGCTCGTCGTCCCGGGTCGCGACTCGGTCTCGGCCTTGCTCGCAGAGCTAGAATGAGCGACTCATGTCGCACATCGACGAGCTCGACGAGTTCGAGGCGGAGCTCGAGCTCAGCCTCAAGAAGGAGTACTCCGCGGTCTTCGGGCTGTTCCGTTATTGCGTCCTCACGCAGGACGCGACGTACCTCTGCAACAAGCTCGATCTCCAGTACGTGCCCCAGCCGAGCTATCCGTTCTTCCACCTGCGCATGGAAGACGTCTGGGTCTGGGACAAGAACCGTCCTACCCGGATGATCCCGCGGGCCGAGGTCTATACCTCCAGCGACGTGACCGTGGAGGAGCTGCGTGGCGAGGGCGACGAGCCCAGCCTCACCGCTGAGGACCTCGCCGAGCGCATTGGCGAGCCTCTCTCACGAGACGACGAATAGAGCCCTAAGAAGCTTCGCGCTCGCGCCCGTCGAGCCGGTCTTCGAAGCTCTGGCGTAGCTCTTCGCCTGTGCGAAGGATCGCCAGATAGCGAGGCCGCCTGGGTGGGAGCCGGACGAGCTTGACGTCGCTCCCCCGGTCGCCGTGACAGCGGGCGTATGCCTCCGCTTCGTGAAGCGGCCGTGCCCGCCATCGCCGGCGGCGGACGCGCAAGAGGAACATCTGCCTTGCGACTCTAGTGGATAGCCTCGCTTTCTCCATGTCGGGACTTCTTGCAATCGATGTCGGAAATACGCAAACAGCGCTCGGGCTGTACGAGGGTGGCGAGCTCACGCGGCACTGGCGGCTGGCGACTGAGCCACAACGAACAGGGGATGAGCTAGGCCTGTTCCTCGGCGGACTGCTCGATCTCGGCTCGCTCGACGGAATCTCTCTCGCTTCCACGGTCCCGGCGCTGATTCGCTCCTATACAGAGTTTGCTGCAGGCGTTCCGGTGTCTCTGCTCGTCCTCGGCCCTGGGACGCGAACCGGAATTCCGGTTCGCTACGACGACCCGCGCGAGGTAGGTCCGGACCGGATTGCCAACGCGGTCGCGGCGCGAGAGCGGTACGGCTCTCCTTCGATCGTCGTCGACTTCGGCACCTCGACGAACTTCGACGTCGTCTCGGCTGAAGGCGAATACGTAGGCGGGGTTGTTGCGCCAGGAATCGAGGTCTCGATGGACGCCCTGTTCGAGCGCGCCGCCCGGCTCGTCAAGGTCGACTTCGTCGCGCCCGAGACCGCGATCGGCAAGACGACCGAGTCCGCGCTGCGGTCGGGCCTGGTCTACGGCTTCGCCGGCCAGGTCGACGGCATCGTTGAGCGGATCCGGGCTGAGCTCGGCGACGAGTCAACGCCGGTGATAGCGACTGGCGGCCTGGCCGAGCTGATCGCGCCGCATTCAAAGACGATCGGCACGGTCGACCCGTTCCTCACGCTCGAGGGTTTACGGCTTGTCTGGGAGCTAAACCGGGAGTAGGTAAGCCTTGGACGCCGAGACGGGCTTTGCCCGGCTCGGCCACCGACGTTTGCGGTGCCTGTAATCGACTTGAAGTCGTCATGGCTTCGGCGCAGCCGGAGCCGGACTTCAAGGCGCGGCTAGCCCCCGCCGTAAACAGAGATCGGCAGATCGAGCAGGACTTCGTCGGTCCGAGGCAACTCTTCTTCGAGGCGGGCGAGGACGAAGCGTGCGCCGGGTACGGCCGCGAGGAGACGGGTCTCCACCTCTCCGATCGTCGGCAGCTGCGTGAGCTCCGCCTTGAAGGCGCGGGGAAACCGGCCGCGGCCCAGGTACCAGCCGTAGAACTTCTTCAGGAAGCCCGTCGCCCGGTGCTCCCCCAGCTCGCGCACGGTCTCGCGCATGAACAGAACCAGCTCCGCGACAATCTCCTCCCGCGAGGGCCCGACTCCTTCGCCTTCGAGTATGTCCTGCAGCGCCCAGGGGTTGCCCTGAGCAGCCCTGCCGACCATCACGGCAGACGCACCCGTCGTCGCGAGCACGGCCTGGGCGCGAGCGCGCGAGACGATGTCGCCCGACGCGATCACGGGCACGTCCACCAGCGAGACGAGCTCGGCCGTGAGCGAATGGTCCGCGGTGCCCGTGTACATCTGCTTGGCCGACCGCGGATGCAGGGTGAGTGATGCGGCGCCTGCCCCGACGAGCCGCGGTCCGATCGACAGGCAGGCGCGCGAGCCGTTCTCCAGCCCACGGCGCAGCTTGACCGTCACGGGTACCGACACTGCCGAGGCGACGGCCTCCACGACGCGGCAGGCGCGCTCCGGCTCGTCGAGCATGGTCGCGCCGGCCCCCGTCTTCGTCACCTTCTTGACCGGGCAGCCGAAGTTGATGTCGACGATGTCCGCGCCGGCCTCCTCGACCATCCGTGCTGCGCCGGCCATCACAGCCGGCTCGGAGCCGAAGATCTGCACAGCGAGCGGGCGTTCGTCGGAGGCGATGCGCAAGTAGCCCAAAGTGCGCTCGTTTCCGTGCTGGAGTCCGGCGCACGAGACCATCTCGGAGCACACGAGGCCGGCCCCGAATCGCCTGCCCTGGCGCC
>JALYLK010000209.1 GCA_030774275.1 Actinomycetota bacterium | reverse complement strand
GGCTCCAGGGGCTCGGCGCCGGCGGCCTGATCGTGATCACGATCGCGGTGGTCGGCGACATCTTTCCGCCGCGGGAGCGCGGGCGCTATCAGGGGTACTTCGGCGGCGTCTTCGGTGTCTCGACCGTAGCGGGGCCGCTTCTCGGCGGCTTCTTCGTCGACAACCTCTCGTGGCGCTGGATCTTCTACGTCAACCTGCCGATCGGGTTGATCGCGCTCGCCGTGATCGCAACCGTCTTCCAGCCTCGTACCGATCACGTCAGGCACACGATCGACTACGTCGGGGCGGCCCTACTCGCGGGCGGGCTCTCGGCGATCGTGCTCTACACGAGCCTCGGCGGCACCACCTACTCCTGGACCTCGCCATGGATGATCGCGCTGATCGTCGGGGGCGTCGTCCTGCTGGTCGCCTTCGTCTTCGCGGAAGGCCGTGCGGCGGAGCCGATCTTGCCGCTCGAGCTCTTTCACAACCGTGTCTTCAGCGTCACGAGCGCCGTCGGCTTCATCGTCGGCCTCGCTCTGTTCGGCGCCATCACGTACCTGCCTCTGTACCTCCAGGACGTCAGGGGCCACAGTCCGACGACCTCGGGCTTGCTGATTCTGCCCCTGATGGTCGGTCTCCTGATCACCTCGATTGGCAGCGGGCAGCTGATCACTCGCTTTGGTCGTTACAAGCCATTCCCGGTCGCCGGCACGGCGATCATGACGGTCGGGCTCGTGCTGCTCTCACGGCTGCACGTCGACACACCGACTGCTGTCACCGGCGCGTACATGCTCGTGCTCGGTCTCGGTCTCGGGCTCGTCATTCAGGTGCTCGTCCTCGCCGCCCAGAACTCGGTCGACTACAAGTACCTCGGCGTCGCCAGCTCGGGCTCAACCCTCTTTCGCCAGATCGGCGGCTCGATCGGCGTCGCCGTGTTCGGCGCGATCTTTGCCAACCAGCTCACGAGCCACCTCGTGGGCAAGCTCCCGCCCGGCACACGCGTGCCGGCGGCGGCGGCGAACCCTGCGGTGGTGAAGACGCTCCCGTCCGCAGTGCGCAATGTTTTCGCCACCGCCATCACCGACGCGCTGACGATGGTGTTCCTCGTCGCCGCCGGAATCGCCGCCGTCGCCTTTTTCCTCACCTGGCTCCTGCCTGAGGTGCCGCTGAAGACAACGGCGGGGGCGCCTGACGTGGGCGACGGTCTCCACCCCTCCCGCGACGACGACGCCCTGCGCGAGATCGAGCGTGCCCTCTCGAAGCTTGCCGGCCGTGAGGACCGGTGGCAGTTGTACCAACGCCTGGCCAACAGGGCGGGCGTCGATCTCGCCCCGCCGGAACTGTGGCTGCTCGCGCGCCTGGGCGAACGCACACCGTTGACCCGGGAGGAGCTGGACTTCCAGCTACAAACCGACCCGCGGCAAGTCGCCGCGGCGCTTCAGCAGCTGCAGCAGCGGTCGCTCGTCGCGAGCGAAGACGGCGGCGCAATCGAACTGACGCCGTCCGGGCGAGCGGATTACGAGCGACTTGTCGCAGCAAGATCAGCTGGCCTTCACGACCTCCTCAACGGCTGGGATCCCGACGCCCACGCGCAGCTCCAAGAGCTGGTCGACAGGCTCAGCCGCGATCTCGTCAGCGAGATTCCTGAGCCCGTGACGGCGGCCGGCTAGCGGACTAAGCGGCCGCGCGGAGAGCGGCGAGCAGCGAATCGAGGTCGTAGCCACCGTTGTGGCGGACTCCGTTGATGAAGAACGTTGGCGTGCCGTTGACGCCGCTGCGGACGCCGCTCAGGAAATCCTCCTGGATCCTCGGCTCGTACGTGTGCTCTTGGAGATCGGACTTAAAACGCTCCACGTCGAGTCCGAGCACGCGTGCGTGCTCGATCAGATCCTCCGTCGTCTCGCGGTCTTGGTGCTCGTACAGGCGATCGTGCATCTCCCAGAACCGGCCTTGCGCGGCGGCCGACTCGGCGGCTTCAGCCGCCCCAACGGCGTGCGGATGCATGTCGCCCAACGGGAAGTTGCGGAAGACGGACCTGAGCTCGTCGCCGAGGATGCGCTCGACCTCTTTCACGATCGGGTAGGCGGCACCGCAATAGGGGCATTCGTAGTCGCCGTACTCGACCAGCGTCAGCGGCGCCGTCTCGGGACCACCGCGGATGTGGTCGTCCGGGCCAACCGGAATGGTCAGCCGAGGACTCTCCAGTGCGCTCATGCGGGGCTCGGTGCTGCTATGGCCTCAAGGGCAGTCAGGATCCCATCGGCGCCCGGGTTGATCTCAGGCGGCGAGACGTAGCTCCAGCGAATCACGCCGTTACCGTCGACCACGAACAGAGCTCGCTCGCTCGTACCCTCCGGACGGTCGTAGACGCCGTAACGTCTCGCCACCTCGCCCTTCGGCTCGAAATCGGCGAGGAGCGGAAAGCGGAGCTTTCTATCTGCCGCGAAGGCGCGATGGCACCAGGCACTGTCGACAGAGATCCCGACGATCGCCGCGCCATAGCGCTGAAACTCTGGGAGCACTTGGTTGTAGAGGGCCATCTGGTCGCTGCAGACCGGGCTCCAGTCGGCCGGGTAGAACGCAATGATCAGCGGCCGGCCTTGGAAGTCGGTGAGCGACGTCGACTTCTCCGGTGCTGACTGGAGTGTGAAGTCGGGTGCCTGCATGCCTGCCGGGAGCGCGCCCGCAGCCTCTGCTCCGGGACTCGAGCCACCTTCGGTCTCGTTGGACATCTCCCCCCTCCTTTGGGTCCTCGCAATCTATCCGCCGCGTTGCACCTGCCGGACTGGGCGCTAGATGGGAGCGCGGAGAGCAGCCATGTCCTGCGCGGAAATCCGGCGCGTTCCCATGAGTAACCAGGTCACGACGGCGCCGAAAACGAAGCCTCCGACATGGGCGAAGAACGCGACGCCGCCACCGTTCGCGTTCGAGCTGAAGAGCCCGAAGTTCGCCTCGAACAGCTGGTAGAGGAACCAGAAGCCGAGAAAGAACATGGCCGAGATCCGCACGGGGAAGAAGATGATCAGACCGAAGACGGTCGAGTTCGGATAGAGCACGAAGTAGGCGCCGAGGACCGCGGCGATCGCACCGCTCGCGCCGAGGTTCGGCAGGCGCGCCTCGGCCGACGTGCCGAAGGCCAGGGTCACCACCGTCTGGGTGATCGTCGCGACGAAGCCACCGGCGAAGTAGAAGACGAGGTAGCCCAGATGGCCGAAGGCGTCCTCGACGTTCTTGCCGAAGACGGCGAGGAAGAGCATGTTGCCGAGGATGTGGTCCCAGCTTCCGTGCAGGAACATCGACGTGATCCAGCTGACCCCCCAGGACTCAGGGCCGTGACAGCTGCCGTTGACCGTGCAGGGATAGAAGGACGCGTGGAAAACGGCGGAGTTCAGGTGCGGGAGCTCGTAGAAGAGCCACACCGCGAAGCACGCCACGATGATCGCGACGTTGACGATCGGGAAGCGACGCGCCTTCAGTCCGTCGGAGAGCGGGAGCACGGCGAGGATTTTGCACCTCCTCGCCGTCGATGTCACGGTTCCCGACGCAGGAGTGTCTGTGCGTGCAAGCTCTGGCCACCCGAGCAAAGGAGGAATAGATGGCTGACTCTCCGATCCTGATCTGTTACGACGGCTCGACCGACGCAAGCCGCGGAATCGAGGCAGCGGCTGCGCTCCTGAGAGAAACCAGAGCCGTCGTGCTCGACGTCGGGCCGCCGCTCACGGTCGCCGAGAGCTACGCATCGGTCGGTCCGACCACGCCCGGGTTCGAGGAGGTCAACGAAGACGCCGCACTCTCGCGGGCGGAGAAAGGGGCCCAGCTTGCCCGTGATGCGGGATTGACCGCAGAGGCCCGCGGCGAGGTTGCCGCCCCGACGTGGGATGGTGTCGTCCAGGTAGCCGACGAGATCGACGCAGCCGTGATCGTGCTCGGCTCGCGCGGCCTCACCGGCGCGAAGGAGCTCCTGGAGGGAAGCTTCTCCCACGCGGTGGCCTCGCATGCCGGCCGGCCCGTGCTGATCGTTCCGCCTCCTGCAACCGAGTAGTCGCTGGCCAATGACGTTGCTCGAAGTCGACACCGCTCATGGCCCTGCGAGAGTGCATCTGCACGCTTCCGATGAGCCGAGAGCCGCCGTGGTCCTCGGCCACGGCGCCGCCGGAGGGGTAGCTTCGCGAGACCTGGTCGCGGTGACCAACGCCGCTCTCTCGCAACAAGTCAGTGTCGCGCTGGTCGAGCAGCCATATCGCGTTGCCGGTCGGCGATCACCCGCGCCGGCACGCCAGCTCGACGCCGCCTGGGTCGCAGTGGTTGACCACCTGCGCAACGGCAAGCTGAGCGGATTGCCGCTCGTCGCAGGCGGTCGGTCGTCGGGCGCACGGGTGGCGTGCCGAACCGCAGAGGCAACCGGCGCGGTCGGGGTGCTCTGCCTCGCCTTCCCGCTTCAGCCGCCGCCCCGCTCAGGCGCGGAGCCCGGGCCGAGCCGACTCGCCGAGCTCGACGCGGTGAGCGTGCCGACCCTGGTCGTGCAAGGCGTGCGAGACCGTTTCGGCATGCCGCCTGTTGCGCCGGGGCGGACGGTTGTCCAGGTGGCCGGCGATCATCGCCTCACAACCGACCTCGAAGCCGTGGCCGCCGTCGTGGTGGACTGGCTTCCCGGCGTCGTTCGGCGGGCTAGCGGGAGTCAGATGGCTGCCAGCGCCAGGGTCGATCGCTGCTAAGAAGCGGTTGTGAGAGCCGGCATCGACCTCGGTGGCACGAAGATCCAGGCGGTTGTCGTCGACGACAGCGACTCCGTGGTCGCACAAGCCCGCGGATCGACTCCGACGCACGGCGGTCCCGAAGATGTCGTCGAGGCGATCGCTGGAGCGCTCGAGGAGGCGGCGAAAGCAGCCGGCATCGCGCCTGGCGCGCTCACGGGCATCGGCGTCGGCTCTCCCGGCCACGTGGACAGCGCCACCGGGACGGTCGCCGATGCGCGCAACCTCCCCAACTGGATCGAGCCGTTCCCGCTCGGCGAGCGACTTTCGAGCCGCTTCGGCATACCAGTACGAGTCGGCAACGACGTCGGCACCGCGGTCGAGGCCGAGGCTGTTCTCGGCGCAGGCCGGCCCTTCCGGTCGTTTCTCGGACTGTGGTGGGGCACGGGCGTCGGGGGCGGGATCATGGTCGACCGGCACCGATGGATCGGGCGCGGCGCGGCCGGGGAGATCGGCCACATGGTGATCAAGCTCGGCGGCGCCAAGTGCACGTGTGGCCGGCGGGGCTGCCTCGAGGCCTACGCGGGACGCGCCGCAATGGAGCGACGGGTCGAGCGCGCCCAGAAGCGGGGCACAAAGACCAGGCTGTTCGAGCTGATGAAGGAGCACAAGCACGATCACCTGACGAGCTCCGTCTGGCAGCACGCGCTGGACGAACACGACGGCCTGGCCGAGCGGATGATCGAGCGGGCGATCCGGGCGCTGGGAGCGGGCGCCGCCTCGGCCGTGAACCTGATCGACGTCGAGGCGGTCGTGATCGGCGGCGGACTCGGCACGCGCCTCGGGGAGCCTGCGATCGCGCGGATCCGGGAAGCCATGCTTCCCCACCTGTTCGTCGACGAGCGCCCGCCCGAGGTACGACTGTCGGAGCTCGGCGATCTCGGTGGTGCGATCGCGGCTGCGCGTCTAGCTCCGAGCGCTCCTAAGCCGGCTCGATGACCACGAAGCTGGTCGCCGGCTCGAACGGCGAAGCCACATGCTCGACGAACTGACACGAGGCGAGCTTCTGGAGGCTCCGGCCGAGCGCGAGCAGAGGGTCACGCCGCTCGAGCTCTTCTTCGACCTTGTTTTCGTCTTCGCGATTACACAGGTCACCGCCTTCCTGTACCACGACCCGACCTGGACGCGGCTGCTGCAGGCGATCGCGATCCTGATCGCGCTCTGGATCGCCTGGAGCGGCTACGTCTGGCTCGGCAACACCGCCGCAACAGACGAAGGCACGATCCGGGTGGTGCTGCTCACCGCCATGGGTGCCGTGCTGATTGCGTCTCTCGCAGTGCCCCACGCCTTCGGCAAGGACGCGCTCGTCTTCGGCCTCGCCTACTTCCTCGTACGTGCATTGCACGTTGTCGCGTACATCGCGCTCACACGTGGCGACACGGCTCTCGGCAGCGCTGTCGTCCGCCTCGGGTGGACGGAGTTGCCGGGAGCGGCCGTCTTCGTGGTCGCCGGCCTGCTGCACGGCACAGGGCGGGCCGTCTGCTGGATCGTCGCGCTGGCGCTGAGCTACGGGGCGCGCTTTACCGGTACCCAGGGCTGGCGGATCAACCCCGGCCATTTCGCTGAGCGGCACGGCCTGATCATCATCATCGCGCTTGGCGAGTCGATAGTCGCCATCGGCGCGGGCGCGAGCAGCCTCGGCCTCAGCACCGGTGTCACCATCGGCGCGCTGCTCGGCCTGGCGGTTGCAGCGGCGCTGTGGTGGGCCTACTTCGACGTCGTGGCGACCGTTGCGGAGCGCAAGCTGCGCGAGGCTGGTCCGGCAGAGCAGGCGCGGATGGCGAGCGACTCCTACACCTTCCTACACCTGCCGATGGTCGCCGGGATCGTGATCTTCGCGTTCGGCGTCAAGACGACGCTCGCGCACGTCCACGCGCATTTGCAGAGTCTTCCGGCCGCCGCACTGTGCGGCGGTGTCGCCCTGTACCTGCTCGCACTGAGCGCCTTCAAGCTGCGGAACGTCGGGTCCATCAACAACCCCCGGCTCGTCGCCGCGGCCGCGCTCGTCGCGCTGGCACCCGCCGCGACCGCGCTGCCGGCGCTGCTCTCGCTTGGGCTCGTGGCCGCGATCGCCTGCGGGCTGATCGTTTACGAGGTCGCCCGGTACGCCGAGGCGCGCGAGCGGATACGGCACGCGGACGAGTGCACCCGTCCGTAAGTTTGGTGCGTGATCCGGGGGATGGATCGTCGTCCGTGGCAAGGACGCAGGGAGTCCCGATAGTGGTGCTATCGGGGCGACCGAGGACGCCGCCACGGGCGGCGAGACGCCGCCGGGCGCGTGCCCGAACTTGCGGTCGGGTGCACTAGCCCGGTCCGAGTCTCAGCAACTTCTTAGCCCGATGTCAGGAGCCTCTTAGCCGGCGGGTGTTCACTCGAGGGCAAGACCCTACGACCAACGAACGAGAAGGGAGGTTGCTTATGAAGAATCGACTTCGACTCGGCCTGGTGACGTTGGCCGTCTTCGCCGTCGTCGGCGGAGGCGCTGCGATCGCCAACGCTGCGAGCGGCAAGTCGTCCTCCTCGTCCTCGACGAGCACTTCGACGACCCAGGCTCAGTCCGGCCAGAGTCAGTCGAGCCATTCGGGCAAGTGCCCGAACATGTGACGGTTCGCCGCACACAGTCACGACGCGGCGCCCCCGGGGCGCCGCGTCTGCCTTCTAACGCGGCTGCGGCACGATCCGGATGTACGGGCGCGGTTCCTGCCAGCCGTCCGGGTAGGTCTCTTTCGCCTCGTCGTTGGACACCGACCCGGCGATGATGACGTCCTCGCCCTGCCGCCAGTTGACCGGCGTCGCGACCTTGTGGTTGGCGGTCAGCTGCAGCGAGTCGATGACGCGCAGGACTTCGTCGAAGTTGCGTCCGGTCGTCATCGGATAGATCAACACCAGCTTGATCTTCTTGTCGGGGCCAACGACGAAGACGTTGCGGACCGTTTGATTGTCCGCCGGCGTGCGCTCCTTCGGGTCGCCGGCCGTGTCGGCTGGCAGCATCCCGTACGCCTTGGAGACCTCGAAGTCCGCGTCGCCGATGATGGGGTAGTTGGGCGCCTGCCCCTGCGTCTCCTCGATGTCGCTCGCCCACTTTTCATGGTCGCTGGCCCGATCGACAGAGAGCCCCATGACCTTCACGCCACGGCGGTCGAACTCCGGCTTGATCTTGGCCATGTACCCGAGCTCGGTCGTGCAGACCGGCGTGAAATCCTTCGGGTGTGAGAAGAGCACCGCCCACGAGTCGCCGATCCAGTCGTGGAAGCGGATGCGGCCTTCCGTCGTCTCGGCCTCGAAGTCCGGTGCCGTGTCGCCAATCTGCAATGCCATCTTCTCTCCTCTCTGATCGATCTACGGTTGAAGCAGCGAACGATTCTGGGCGAGCAGGTCAAGCACGGTGCTCACATCCTCGGCGGTGTTGTAACAGTGAGCCGAGATCCGCAGGTTTGCGTCACGTGAGGACGTGACGACGCCTCCGTCGGCCAGCTCCGTGACCAGCCGGTCGACATCGCTGGAGGCGACGCAGACGAGCGCGCCCCGCTGCTCCGGCGCGCGCGGCGTCACGACCTGCGCGCCGAGCTCGTCGAGGCCGGCGAGGAGCATCGCGTTCAGCTCGCGGACGTGAGCCTCCGTCTCTTCGATCCCGATCTCCCGCATCAGCTCGATCCCTGCGATACCTGCGTAGATCGCCGGAATCGGCGGCGTGCCGGCCTCGAAGCGGCGGGCCGTCGGAGCCGGCGAGTAGTCATGGATGTCCATCTCGAAGATGTTGCGGTCGGCGAACCAGCCGGTCGCCGTCGGCTCAATCTGCTCGACGAGGTCGCGACGGCAATAGAAAAACGCCAGCCCGGCCGAGGCGAGCAAATACTTGAGCACGCCGGCGGCGAGAAAATCGCAATCCAGCGCCCTGACGTCGACCGGGATCGATCCCACGGACTGATAGGCGTCCAGGAGAACGAGCGCTCCCCGTTCGTGGGCGAGCTCGATCACCTCCCCGACGTCGAGCCTGCTCCCGTTGCGAAAACAGACGTGCGTGATGGAAACGAGCGCCGTCTGGTCGTCGATCGCCTCCTCGAAGCGCTCGAGCGGAATCGTCGCGTCCGGCTCGGCGGGGACGTGCACGATGCGGGCGCCGCGGCGCTCTTGCGCGTGCCAGATCTGGCCGATCGTCGGGAACTCGAAGTCGGTGACCACGACCTTGTCGCGGCCGTTGTCGAAGCTGAGCCCGCTCGCGAGCGCGCTCACGCCGGCCGAGACGGAGGTGGTGACCGCCACCTCGTCCTCCGTGGCATTGATGAGCCCCGACACGCTCCGCCGCGCGGCCTCAAGCTGGTCGACCCAGTACTCCCACGGCGCGCCGTGCTCGTCCCAGTCGGCGAGGTAGTGCCCGTACGCGTCGCGCACGGCATCCGACAGCGCTCCTTGCGAGCAGCTGTTGATGTAGACGAGCCGGTCGAAGATCGGAAAGCGGTGCCGAATCCGCGCCGGGAGCGCGTCGACGCGGGGAGCTTCTTTCAAATCGATGCTTCGTCGCTGGGACACGCTGGGGTGTGGCTGGCAAGGACGCAGGGAGCGTTCGTATCCGGAGGATACGGGCGCGACTGAGGACGCCGTCCAGGCGCGCCCCAGCGTGGCCCAGCGGCCCAACGCATCATCTTGAAAGGAGCTCTACCGGCCAAGGTAGGCCTTCCGTAGGTCTTCGTCCTTGATCAGCGACGAAGCCGCGCCGGAGAGCACGATCCGCCCCGTCTGCAGGACGTAGCCGCGGTCGGCGATCGACAGCGAGACGTTCGCGTTCTGCTCGACGACGAGGATCGCCACGCCGGACTCGTGCACTTCCTTGATGATCTCGAAGTTCCGCTCGACGAGGATCGGCGCCAGCCCCATCGACGGCTCGTCCATCAGCAGGAGCTTCGGCCGAGACATCAGGGCCCGCCCCATCGCGGCCATTTGCTGCTCGCCTCCCGAGAGCGTCCCTGCGAGCTGCCGGCGGCGCTCGTAGAGGAGCGGAAACAGTGAGTAGACGCGCTCGAAATCCTCCTTCGTCCCGCCGCCGCGCAGGTACGCGCCCATCTCCAGGTTCTCCTTTACGGTCATCGGCGCGAACAGCCGCCTGTTCTCGGGGACGATCGCCATTCCCTTGCCGATCCTGTAGCTCGGAGGGCGCCCGCTCACCTCTTCGCCGGCGAACTGGACGGC
The DNA here is from genome assembly GCA_030774275.1 of Actinomycetota bacterium. GTDB lineage: Bacteria > Actinomycetota > Thermoleophilia > Gaiellales > Gaiellaceae > 13-2-20CM-68-14. Next base: position 87 of record JALYLK010000209.1, on the reverse strand, counting down.
GCCCCGCCGCGGGCGGACGATCCCGATGATCGTCTTCAGCGTCGTCGACTTGCCGGACGCGTTACCGCCCAGGAGGCAGACGAGCTC
>JALYLK010000208.1 GCA_030774275.1 Actinomycetota bacterium | reverse complement strand
CGAATCGTCGAGCGCCGCCCGGATCGCGCCGACACGGCCGTCCATCATGTCGCTCGGCCAGACCATGTCGGCCCCGGCCTCGGCGTGACTCACCGCCGTACGCGCGAGGAGCTCGAGCGAAGCATCGTTGTCGATCTCTTCGCCGCGGACGATGCCGCAGTGGCCGTGCGAGGTGTATTCGCAAAGGCAGACGTCGGTCGCGAGCACGACGCCGGGAAGATCCGCGCGCAGCTCGCGGAGCGCGCGCTGGACGATCCCGTCGTCTGCGTAGGCGCCGGATGCCTCGTCGTCCTTTTCCTCAGGGATCCCGAAGAGCAAGATCGCAGGAACACCGAGCGCCGAGAGCACTCCGGCCTCGACGACGAGCTCGTCGATCGAGCGCTGGGCGATCCCGGGTAGGCCCTCGAGCGGCTTCACTACACCCTCGCCGGGGCAGACGAAGAGCGGCATCACGAACTGACCGAGGTCGAGCCTGGTCTCTCGGACGAGCGAGCGCAGCGGGCTCGTGCGTCGCAGGCGCCGCAAGCGCGTCGTAGGAAACGAGCTCACGCCGACAATCTACGCGCCGAAGCCGTGCAGAAGCTTCATCGCTGCGCTGCGCTCGAAGGGGGTTCGACCGGAGCGATGCGAGTGGGCGATTCCGATTCGACGTCGACCGGGACCGGCAACGGGTCGGCACCGCCCTCCTCCCACCGCTCGAGCTCGATCCGGTTCGAGAAGAACTCCCAGATCGCGCGTCCGGCAGCGAGCAGGGGGAGCGCGACGAGAACGCCCGGAAGGCCGTAGATCTCACCACCCGCAAGTAGGCCGAAGATGACGAGCAGAGGATGAAGCCGAAGCGCGGAGCCCATTACGTTCGGGACGACGATGTGACCCTCGATCTGGTGGATGCCCAGAAACAGCAGGGCGACCCAAAGAGCCGAGATCGGATGCACGACCAGCTCGTAGAGAATCGGCGGCACTGCGCCCAGCCACGGACCGAGATAGGGGATCAACTCAGTGAACGCGACCCAGGCGCCGAACAGGACCGCGTACTTCGTCATCCCGGGCGCCAGCCCGAGCGTCCCGAGGAGCCAGAGCCCGAGCCCGGCGCTCACGCCGATGATCAGCGACAGCAGCAGCTGCCCCTTCACGTAGCCGACCAGCGCCTGCTCGATCTGGACGACGAGCGGCGGGGAGCCCCTGGGCGGGGGAAAGCGGCGGTTGACCCCTGCCGAGAGACGCTCCATGTCGAGGAGCATGTAGATCGACACGACGAGCACGAGTACGAGGCTGAACAGCAGTTTGACCGTTCCGATCGCCGCACCCTCGACGAAATTGATCGCCCTCGTCGTGTACTTCTGGACGTCCCGCGTACGGATGTTGTTCACGAAGTCGTTGGCCTGCTTGCGGATCCTGATTCGGCTCAGGCCGTGATGGTTCAGCCACACCTGAAGGCGGTTGACATCCCGCTCGGCATGGGTCTGCGGGGGTTGTCCGTGCTCGGTCGTAAAGTAGGAATCGACCCGATGTGACGACGACCTCGTCTGATCGACCACCACCGTCCCGAGCGCGATGCTTGCCGTGGCGACGAGGCTCGCGAACAGCAGATAGACGATTGCAACTCCCAGTCCGCGAGGTATCCAGATCTTCGTAATGCCACGGACGACCGGATTAAGGAGCAACGCGATCAGTCCGGCGACGAGAAAGAGGAAGATCACGTGACGGACCGCGCCCGCCACGGCCCAGATCAGGAGCAGAAGCAGCGGCAGCGTGACGAGCTGGATCCAGCGCGGGATCTGCAGCTTCGGGGGCGACTCGGCCGCCATCGCGATGATGATACGGCGCGCGTCGTCCGGCTCCGGTCGTCGGTCCGGCCGCCCGCTTGGGACTGGTCGCTGGCCGAGGATGGGGCCCTGGCGTTGGACAGTTACGAACTCTGGGACGAACCTCAGGAAGCACCACGGCTTCGGCTGTCACAAAGTCCGCCCGACCGAGGCGCCTTGCGGGTGGAGGGGCAACCCGTTAGCGTGCCGCCGATGCCCAGGGATGTAGGGCGCTCAGCGGCTGCCCGGAATCGCCGTGCTCACCATCAGGCTATCCGCCGCCGCAGGCGCGTCGCCGGCCTCGTCGTGCTCGCGATCGTGGCGCTGGTGACGCTGCTCCTGACGGCATTCGGGTCGGCGAAGCCGTCCAGCCGGGCGGCACTCAGCCCGGCGCCGGTGAACCGGTTACTTCCGTCGGGACCGCCGAGCCCACAGGTCGTCGCGCTCGAAGGTGCGCTGCGAATCCAGCTTCCCGTGGCGCAGTCCCGGCTGACCGCGGTCGGCTATCACGCCAGCGGCGACGGCGCGGTCGCCTTGCAACCGCTCGGCTCCCAGGCCAACCCCGGCACGCTCACGCGCCTCGCCCGCCGCGTCTTCGGCAGCGGCGGCCGCGGGGTCCGGTGGTATCAGCTCTCGGGAGGCGAGGGACCCGGGACGGCGGCCCTCGACGTCGGCGCGCTTCCCGGCACGGACGTCTACGCACCGGTCGACGGAACCGTCGTCGGACTGACTCCGTACATCATCAACGGACGGCGCTTCGGGTCGGAGCTCGACATTCAGCCGACCGGCGCGCCCTCGTTCGTCGTCTCGATCACGCACGTCAAGCCCGACCCCTCGCTGACCGTCGGCTCGAGCGTCGCTTCCGGGACGTCGAAGCTCGGCGTCTTGCTGGACTTCTCCCGCGTCGAGGAGCAGGCGCTCGCGCGCTATACGCAGGATGCCGGCAACCACGTCGAGATCGAAGTTCGCCCCACCGCCGCATTAGCAACTCCCTGAAGATTCTCTTCGTTGCAGACGTCTTCGGCGTTCCGGGGCGCCGGGTGGTCGAGCAGCGCCTGGCCGGTCTGCGCGAAGAGCTCGATGTCGGCTTCTGTGTCGTCAACGGCGAGAACGCGGCGGACGGCGCCGGGATCACTCCGCGGATCGCCGACCGCATCCTTGCAGCCGGCGCCGACGTGATCACGCTCGGAAACCACACCTGGCGGCGGCCGGAGATCGGGCCCTACCTGGCAGGGTCGGAGCGGGTGATCCGGCCCGCGAACCTGAGCGCAAGCTCTCCGGGCCGCGGGCTGACCGTCGCTCCGGCCGCGGACGGGACGCCGGTCGCGGTGATCAACCTGCTCGGCCACCTGTTCATCTCCCCGCCGATCGGACCGTTCGAGCTGGTCGACGAGCTCGTCGACGAAGCACGGAGGCAGGCGCAAGTCGTCCTGGTCGATTTCCACGCCGAGGCAACGAGCGAGAAGGTGGCCTTGCCGCGCTGGCTCGACGGCCGCGTCACGGCGGTCGTCGGGACCCACACACACGTCCAGACGAACGACGCCCGCGTCCTGCCGGGCGGCACCGCCGCGATCAGCGACGCCGGCATGACCGGGCCCCATGACTCGGTGATCGGCGTCCAGGCCGACCTCGCGATCGCGCGCATGCGGACCGGCATGCCGGTCCGGTTCAAGC
>JALYLK010000207.1 GCA_030774275.1 Actinomycetota bacterium | reverse complement strand
TCCAGATTGAAGCCGAGCGCCTCGAGCACGTCGGCCGAGCCGGACGCAGACGAGACGGCGCGGTTGCCGTGCTTTGCCACACCCGCTCCGGCCGCTGCAGCGACGAGCGCCGCCGCAGTCGAGATGTTGATCGTTTTCGCGCCGTCGCCTCCCGTGCCTGCCGTGTCGACGAGGTCGTCCCGCTGCGGCCGAACGACCAGCGCATGTTCCCGCATCGCCTCGGCGCATCCCGCGATCTCATCGGCGGTCTCGCCTTTCGCGCGCAGGGCGATCAGGAACCCGGCGATCTGCGCCGAGGTGGCCTCGCCGCTCATGATCGAGCCCATCACGCCGTGGGCTTCCTTGCGCGAAAGGTCGTGGCCGTCGAGCAGTCTCGCCAGCGCCTGCTGGATCACGACCGCGCCTCGAGAAAATTCTTGGCCAGGGCCGGTCCCAAGGGAGTCAAGACAGACTCCGGGTGGAACTGAAGACCGTCTATCGGGAGTTCACGGTGTCGCACCGCCAACACCTCGTCCTCCGGGCAGGTGGCCGAAACCTCGAGCTCGCCCGGAATCGAGGTCGCGGCGAGGGAGTGGTAGCGGCCTGCCTCGAACTCCTCGGGCAGCCCCGCGAAGATGCCGCGGCCGTCGTGACGCACCGGGCTCGCCTTCCCGTGGACGAGCCGCTTGGCCGTCCCGATCTCACCGCCGAAGGCCTCGACGATCGCCTGATGTCCGAGGCAGACGCCGAGAGTGGGCACGCGTGGAGCGAGCCGCCTGACGATCTCGATGGTCGCGCCGGCGTCGCCCGGCCGGCCGGGACCGGGGGAGATGACCAGCTGACTCGGCGCGAGGTCCGCCGCCGCGTCCGGATCGATCGCGTCGTTCCTCACGACCTTCACCTCGCAGCCGAGCGCACCGAACAGATGGGCCAGGTTGTACGTGAACGAGTCGTAGTTGTCGATCAACAGAATCATTGCCGAGCCTCCGCGAGCTCGATCGCCAGCTCCAGCGCGGCCAGCTTCCGCAAGCACTCCTCGTGCTCCGCCGGCGGGTCGGAGTCGGCCACGATTCCGGCGCCTGCTTGTAGCAGCGCCACGCCGTCGTGCAGGACGATCGTGCGGATCGCGATACAGGTGTCGAGCATCCCGTCCGGCAGCGAGTAGCCGACCGCTCCCGCGTACGGGCCGCGGCGGTGGCCTTCGAGCTCCGAGATGATCTGCATCGCACGCACCTTCGGCGCTCCCGAAACGGTGCCCGCGGGGAAGCAGGCCCGGAGCAGGTCGAAGGGCGAGACGCCGGCTTGCAGCTCCCCGGCAACCTCGGAGACGAGGTGGGTGACATGCGAGAACCGCTCCGGCTCGAGGAAGCGCTCGACCTGCACGCTGCCCGGCACGCAAACGCGCGAGAGGTCGTTGCGGCCCAGGTCGACGAGCATCACGTGCTCGGCGCGGTCCTTCTCGGACGAGAGCAGGCGCTCGGCGTCGCCGCTGCCGGGCGCCGTCGTCCCGGCGATCGGGTTCAGGCTGGCGCGGCGGCCGTCGAGCTTGACCAGCGTCTCCGGCGAGGAGCCGACGAGTGCGAGGTCCTCGAGCTCGAGCAGGAAGAGGTACGGGGAGGGGTTGACCCGCCGCAGCGAGCGATAGAGCTCGAGGGCGGTCGCCGAGGTCGGTCGCTCGGCGCGCTGCGAGAGGACGATCTGGAAGGCATCGCCGGCGCGGATGTGCTCCTTCGCCTTGACGACGCTGCGCTCATAGTCGAGCCGCGACGGCAGTCGCCGGGTCGAACCTGCGCGACCGCGCGCGCCGCCGGCCGGATCGGGCTGAGGGCCGCCCAGCAGCTCTGTGACCTCCGCCGGATCGCCGCAGAGCACCTCCGCCATCCCGAGCCCGTGGTCGAAACGAACGAGCGTGTCGGCGACCACGAAGCGGCTCTCGGGCAGGTCGCGGCCGTCGGCAGGCAGCGAGACGGTGGGTTCGAGCTTCGTCGCGTGGTCGTAACCGAGGTAGCCGACAACCGGTAGCCCCAGCCTCTCGGCCTCCTCGAAGCCGACGAGTCGGGAGCCGGCACCGATGAACGAGTGCCGCCCGAGCCGGCCGTGCTCGACGGACTCCAGCAGGAACGAAGCGAGGCCGCCCCGCACTCTTAGATAGGCCCCGAGCGGGGTGAGGAGATCGGTAGAGATGACGGTGGTCGCGTTCATGTCACATCAAACAAAAAGACCCTCCGGTTGGAAGGTCTCGCGAGCGGAACGGGTGTGTGCCTAGGTCAGGTCAGGCGACGCTCCCGCCACGCTCGTTGCGCCAGGTCCAGGCCCAGGTCTGCGTGGCAGGAGACATCTCGCTGAGGGTACGCGTGTGGTGTCCCGCCCGTCAACCTCCTGATTAGGAAATGTCTGGATTCGGTAACGATGCCGCGGCTCGCCGACGAGCTCGCGTCCCCGTGGTCGACGGCTAGGCGCGGCGACGAGCAAACGCCGCCGCCGCGCCTAGACCGGGCCTACTGGGCCTGGATCCTGCCGAACAGGCCGTGCGATTCTTCGTTCGGGCCCGCCGTGAAGTAGAGGGCGTTCGTCGCGCCCGAGCCGGAGCCGTTGCCGAAACCGAGGCCCCAGAGACCGTCGATCGTCACAGGTTTGTGGTCAGCCGTTCGCAACTGGCCACGGTGCGCAAAGGAGCCGTCCGCCTGTGGCGCGTAGGCGTTGATCGTCCCGTCGCCGAAGTTGCCGACGAGCAGGTCGCCGCTGAAGCGGCCGAAGTTGCCTGGCGCCATTGCCAGCCCCCACGGAGCGTTCAGTTGGCCTCGCGTGGCGACGCGCGTGATGAAGGTCCCGTCGGTGGCGAACTCGTCGACGAAACCGAGGCTCTGCCCGGCCACCTCGTCATGGCCTCCGCTCTGCTTCGCGTAGGTGACGAACAGGTGGCCGCCGATGTTCTGGATCCCGAACGGGCCGTAGCCTGCGGGCAATCCAGGGTCGATAAAGGGCATGACGACGGGTTGGAAGGTCTTGTCGAAGACGTCGATGTGCCCGTTCACGAAGTCGGTCGCATAGAGGAAGTTGTTCGTGCCGACCGAGCCGATCGCGAGGCCCTTGTAGACGGATCCCGCAGCGGAGTTGTCGACCGGGGCTTCCGTCTGAGTCGACAGTGGCGGTGGCGGAACGCCCGGATTCCAGCCGCGGATCGTTCCATCCTCGGTGGCGAAGATGAAGACGGCCCGGCCGCTCGCGCCGCCGGCCGAAACGACGAAGTCGCTCGTCGGGTTCGCGACCGCGCCGGTGGGCGCGTTCGGGACGTCGACGACGAGCGGCGTCGGCGGAAACTGCGCCACCCCGTCGCCGTTGTAGAGGGTTGACGTGCCGGTGCCGTTGTTTGCCACCCACCAGGGCGACGACCCGGTCGCCGTCAGCCCCCAAGCGTTGACGAGGTTCCCGTCGGTGTGAGCCGCGGGAATCGTCCCGTCCGAGACGAGATTTGTGACCGTGTAGGTCTCCTGGCCGACGGCTGTGCCGCCCGGCGATGATCCGGCCGTCAAGAGCAGGCCCAGTGCGGCGAGTAGACAGAGTGTGACCGCCCGGCTGAAGCGGCGGCCGAGTGAGGGTCCTGGCATATCGGTCTCCCTTCCGATCGTTGAATCGGTCCCGAGAGTCGATACGACGCCGGGTCGAAACTGGTTTTCCGGGCCGGCTGGCTGCGGGGGTCCCGTTGTTACGCTGGCCCAATGGCACGTTCGGTGATCGTTTCCGCCGTCCGGACGCCGTTTGGCAGGCTCGGCGGCGGGCTGAAGGACTACGAAGCGACGGAACTCGGCGCGAAGGCGATCAAGGCGGGGCTCGACCGGATCGGTCTTGAGCCGGACGAGGTCGAGTACGTGATCATGGGTCAAGTACTCCAGGGCGGCGCGGGCCAGGCTCCCGCGCGCCAGGCGGCGATCGGGGCCGGCCTCCCGATCGAGGTTCCCGCAGACGCAATCAACAAGGTCTGCGCCTCCTCGATCCGGGCGATCGAGATCGCCGACTCGATGGTCCGGGCGGGGGACGTCGAGGTTGTCGTCACGGGTGGCATGGAGTCGATGTCGAACGCGCCTTACGCGCTCAAGAAGGCGCGCTTCGGCTACCGGCTCGGCGACGGGACGCTGATCGACCTGATGACCCACGACGGGCTAACCTCCAGCTTCGACGGCCGTCACATGGTCGAGCAGGCCTCCTTCGTCTCCCGCGAGCTCGGTATTTCACGCGAGGAACAAGACAGCTGGGCCCTGCGCTCGCACCGGCGCGCGATCAAGGCCCAGGACGAGGGTTTCTTCGAAAGCGAGATCGTGCCGGTCGGCGACGTTACGGCCGACGAAGGCCCCCGACGGGACACCTCGATCGAGGCGCTCGCGAAGCTGAAGCCGGTCTTCGATCCCGAGGGAACGACCACGGCCGGCAACGCGCCAGGCGTCAACGATGGAGCGAGCTGCGTGATCGTCTGCTCCGAGGAGTTCGCCAAACGACGTGGGCTGGAGCCGCTCGCCACGATCCTCGGGCAGGGCTATGTCGCCGACGAGTTTGCGTACCTCGCCCGCACGCCGGCGAAAGCTGGCGCGCAGGCACTCGCTAAGGCCGGCAAGTCGATCGAGGACGTCGAGCGGGTCGAGATCAACGAGGCTTTCTCCTCGGTCGCGGTAAACTCGCTGAAGATGCTCGGAGCCGATCCGGAGCGGGCGAACGTGAACGGCGGCGCGGTTGCGCTCGGCCATCCGCTCGGCGCCTCGGGCGGCCGGATCGTCACGACGATGATCAACGAGCTGAGCCGAAACGGAGGCGGCCTCGGCCTCGCGGCGATTTGCTCCGGCGGGGGCCAGGGCGACGCGTTGTTGATCGAGGTCTGAAAGCAGCTTTAGCACCGGCGACGTTGCAAACCGGGAGGAGCGGACGCACGAGCAAAGCCCGCGCGTCCTCTTAGGCGGCATCGCAAGCGACGCCTCAGTTGCTCCGGCGGCGGCCAGGGCGGCGCGCTCTTGCTCGAGGTCTAACTCTCGGCCTCGAGCCTTTCCTTCAGGCGGTCGAAGTCTTTCCGGATCTCGTGTGCGGCAGCATGCTCGACCACGGGGCGCATCAGCCGGCCGATCCCGCCCGGATCCGCTTCGGCCTCGATCTGGATGTGCGTTCCGCCGGCCGTCTGCTCGAGCCGGTGCCGGACGGTGAAGCGCACCGGCCCCGAGAGACCGTGCAGCGTGAACAGCCGCTCCGGCTCGAACTCGGTCACCTCGACCTCCGAGCTGGCGCGCCGGCCGAAAAAACGCCGCTCGTCCACGAGATGGGTGCCGACGCCCATCGGGCCATCCGAGATCTGATGAGAGGACTCCGCGCTCGCCTGCCACTCCGGGACGTTGTCAGGATCGATCAGGTATTCCCAGACCTCGTGCACGGACCTGGCGATGTCGACTGAGAGCTCGAAGCGGACCATCGCGGCGGCTGGACGTTAGCCTCTCGGCCGTGCGGTTCGAGCACGTCCTCGTGATCGGCGCAGGCCAGATGGGCGGCGGCATCGCCCAGGTGGTGGCCGCCTCCGGCCGGCGAGTCTCGCTACACGACGCGGCGCCGGGCGCGGTCGAGCGCGGGCTCGAGACGATGCGGAAGAGCCTGACCAGGCTCGAGGAGAAAGGAGGGGCGCCACCCGACCAGGTGCTCGCCCGCGTCGAGCCCGTCGACGACCTCGTGGCCGCCGATCTGATGATCGAAGCCGTGGTCGAGGACGCAGAGGTCAAGGAGGACGTCTTCCGACGCGCCGACCGGACGCTGCCGCCCGAGGCGATCCTGGCCTCGAACACGTCGTCGATCCCGATCAGCTCGCTCGCCGGGGCCACGCAGCGCCCCGAACGAGTGATCGGGATGCATTTCTTCAATCCGGTGCCGGTGCTCGAGCTCGTCGAGGTCGTCCGGGGTCGCGAAACCTCGGACGAGACGGCCGAGGCGATCACCGAGCTCGCTCGAGACCTTGGGAAGACGCCTGCGCTCGCCAACGACTTTCCCGGCTTCGTCTCAAACCGGATCCTGATGCCCTACATCAACGAGGCGGTCTACGCCCTGCAGGATGGCGTGGCCGAAATCGAGGCAATCGACACGATTGCCAGGCTCGGCTTCGCACATCCCATGGGGCCGCTCGCGCTCGCCGACCTGATCGGCCTCGATACCTGCGTTGCAATCATGAAAGTCCTGCAAAACGGACTCGGCGACGACAAGTACGCACCCGCGCCGCTGCTCGAAAAGTACGTCGAGCAGGGAAAACTGGGCCGCAAGTCCAAAGAGGGCTTCTACATCTATTAGCTAAAGGCTTCGGCGCTTCCGGTCGAAAGAGAGAGAGCCGTAGGACACGAGGTTGGAGGTGACCTTGCGTCTGTTGCTCGTAGATGACGATCCTGGCTTGAGGGCCCTGCTCCGGGCCACGCTCGACGCTGTCGACATCGAGGTCGACGATGCCGAGGACGCCGTGGCCGCGGATGAGGCGATCAGGCTCCGCCGCCCGGACGCGATCGTGCTCGACGTCAATCTGCCCGGGATGGACGGCCTCGCCTTCTGCCGGCAGCTGAAGAGCAACCGCCGGACGAGGGATATCCCGATCGTCATTTTGAGCGGCTCCGACGGCGGCACGGCCGACGGCGCGATCGAAGCCGGCGCCGACTCGTTCCTCAGCAAGCCGTTCAGCCCACTCGAGTTGCTCGCGATCGTCGAACGGCTCGCGGGCGGGCTCTTCGGGATCCCCTTTCGCGCGACGAAGCAGCGCGAACCCCAGGAACAGCTCCTGCTCTACGCGCGCGACCTCCGGCATCTGCTCGAGATCGAGCGCGGCCAGCGCCACTTGCTCGAGAACGCGTACCACCAAACGGTCGCGGCTCTCGCGACCGCGCTCGAGACAAAGGACACCGGCACGAAGGCCCACTCGCAGCGAGTCCAGCGTTACGCCGTCGACCTGACGAAGGCGATCGTCCCCGATCTGATCGACGACCAGAGCACCGAGTATGGATTTCTGCTCCACGACGTCGGCAAGATCGGGATCCCGGACGGGATCCTGCTGAAGCCGGGTCCACTGACTGAGGCCGAGCGGCGCCGAATGGAGACGCACACGGTGCTCGGCGAGCAGATGCTCGGCGGCGTGGCGTTCCTGCACGGTGAGGGCTTGCGGGTGGTTCGCTCCCATCACGAGCGCTGGGACGGCACCGGTTATCCGGATGGAATCGGTGGCACCGAGATCCCGCTCGGCGCGCGCATCTTCGCCGTGGCCGACACGCTCGACGCGATGACCAGTGACCGGC
>JALYLK010000206.1 GCA_030774275.1 Actinomycetota bacterium | reverse complement strand
CCGCAGCCGATCTACCACAACTGCTCGGGCAAGCACGCCGGAATGCTCGCGACCTGCCGGGCCCGCGGCTGGCCAACCGAGGGCTACCGGCTCGTGGGGCACCCGCTGCAGGAGGAGATCCTGACGGAGATCGCTGCCGCCGCCGAGATCGAGCCCGACGAGGTCGAGACGGCCGTCGACGGCTGCGGCGTCGTCTGCTTCGCGCTGCCGCTGGAGCGCGTGGCCTTCATGTTCTCGCGCCTCGAAACCCGTGACGGAGGCGAGTCAGTCGCTGACGCCATGCGGGCGCATCCGCAGTTGGTCGGCGGCACCGGGCAACCCGACACCGACTTGATGCGGGCACTCCCTGGCTGGATCGCCAAGGGCGGTGCCGAAGGCCTGTTCTGCGCTGCCGCCGAGAACGGCCTCGGAGTGGCGCTGAAGTCCCAGGACGGGAGCTACCGCGCCCTTCGGCCGGCGCTTGCGTCGTTCCTCGAGCGGCTCGGGCTGCAGCTCGACGACGGGTTCGCGCGCGTGCCGGTCCGAAACAGCCGCGGCGAAGACGTCGGCGAGCTGGCCGCAACACGGTAGAAATTTTCTTCCAAAGTGCGGGCTTCCGCGATAACATCCCCGCCGCGCGCGAGTGAGCCGGGGAGGCGGCGCGACCGGCCCTTCACGTGTCTGAGTAGGTCTAGGCCCCCCGTCCACCCAGCACGAGGAAAGCCGAGGTCGTCGATGCTCACCGTCGAAATCTCGCTCCCGGACGTCGAGGAACTGCAGAAGCTTGTTCAGGAAGGGCTCGAGAAGGGAGTCCTGAACTACGACGAGATCGCTTCGGGGCTCGACGATGTCGAGCTCAGCAAGGAGCAGATCGAGGACTTCTACACCTATCTGGTCGACCACGGCGTCGAGCTCGTCGAGGGCGAGACGCACAAGCACCCTCCGCACGAGCAGCCGAATCTCGCCGAGGGGGAGGTCAAGACACCGAAGCTCGACCTGACCGTCGAGCCGTCGCTCGACTCGCTGCGGCTCTACCTGCGCGAGATCGGGAAGGTGCCGCTTCTGACCGCCGACCAGGAGGTCTATCTCGCGAAGCGGATCGAACGCGGCGACATGTTCGCGAAGACGCAGATGATCGAGGCGAACCTCCGTCTCGTCGTTTCGATCGCGAAGTCCTATCTGGGCCGTGGTCTGAGCTTCCTCGACCTGATCCAGGAAGGCTCCCTCGGCCTGATCCGCGCCGTGGAGAAGTTCGACTATCGCAAGGGCTACAAGTTCTCGACGTACGCCACCTGGTGGATTCGCCAGGCGGTGACGCGGGCGATCGCCGACAAGGCGCGGACGATCCGGATTCCCGTGCACATGGTCGAGAAGTTGAACAAGGTCGTACACATCGAGCGGCAGCTCGTTCAGCGGCTCGGGCGCGAGCCGCGTCCGGACGAAATTGCCGCCGAGCTCGAGATTGCGACCGGCGAGGTACGGGAGATCCTGCGGATGGCGCAGCATCCCGTCTCGCTGGAGAAGCCGATCGGCGAGGAGGAGGACTCCGAGCTGGGCGACTTCGTCGAGGACGACCTGGCCGAGTCCCCGGACGAGCACGCCTCGCTCTCGCTCCGGCGCGAGGACATCGAGCATGCGCTGTCGTCCTTGCCGGAACGCGAGCGCAGGGTGATCGAGATGCGCTTCGGGCTCACAGGCGGGCAGCCGTGCACGCTGGAAGAGGTCGGCAAAGCCTTCGGCGTGACACGCGAGCGGATCCGCCAAATCGAGAACAACACCCTGAAGAAGCTCGAGTCGCTGCCCGAGGCGCAGGGCCTCAAGGACTGCGTCTGACAGCTAACTAGACGGCGTGAAGACGGGCATCGCGGCCTTGACCGAGATCGTCCGGCCGTCGCCGAGGTAGCCGGGGCGCCTCGTCTGGAAGTGCAGCCTCCAGGGTCCCCGGTTGTGTACGGGGATGACCAGTGACTGCTGACTCGCCGGGAGCACGGCGACCCTTCGTTTGAGGCCCGGCGCCTGAAGCTCGAGGACGGTTCGCTCGGTGAGCTTCGGCAGCCAGAGGCGCAGCCGGAGCGTCCCGCGAACCTGGTTTCCGTGGGCGGGCCAGACCTGGATCTCCCCGGCCTCGGCCAGCCATTGGTCGGTGTAGAGGCCGCCGACGAAGAGCGCCAGGCGCGGCGTCCCGGTCGGCCGCCAGAGCTCGTAGTCCGCCCCTCGGGCGACGGGCACCGCGCCGCGCAGGCGCATCCGGACCGCGAAGTTCGAGATCGCCAGCGGCTCCCGCAGGGTATGGCCGTCCGAGACGAGGCGCCCGTCCGCCGCCGCGGTGACGCGGTGGTTGCCGAACGCGTCGATCGGCGAGGCCTGCCCGAAGAACAGAACGTCGTCGATCGACTCGTTCCAGAAGAGCTGCTCGTGTGCCCGCGCGTGCAGGGTCGCCGGCGTCTGGATCAACAGGACGTGGTGCAGTCCCGAATGGTCGATCCAGCGGGCATCAGCAGGTAGGAGCGTGTGGCGGACGTTCCTCGAAACGTGATGGTCGAACGAGATCGAGCCGGCCGAGGCCGCGAGCGCGGTTGCGAGCGACAGCCCGATGGCGAGCACCGCGAGCCGGGAACGCCAGGCGATGCCCACGGCCAGCAAGGACAGGAGGGCGGCTACAACGGCGATCGCAAGCGATCCGTTCGCGGCGCCGATTGCATGCTCGAGCCGATAGACGCCGAGCAAGAAGGGCGAGTCCTGCTTGTTGTCGGCGACGCTGTACGGGGCGAGGGGGACACGCGCCGAGATGACGAGTAGGCCGACCGCAAAGAGGCAGGTCACAAGCCGCGCCGGCCGGCCCCGTTTCAGGTAGAGCGCGAACCACGGCAGGACGAGTGGCAGCAGGGCCATGAAGTACCGCTCCTGGAACCGCGGCGATCCATTCGAGGCATACAGCGACGTTTCGGCGAAGAGGATCAGCAGCAGGCCGGCGGTGATGCCGCCGAAGGCCGCTTCTTCCCGAGAACGAGGTCGCGCAAGGGCGTAGCCGAAACCGATCACGGCGCCCGGGACGAGCACCCAGCCCGCGCAGTAGACGAGCAGCATCGAGTCAGTCGCAACCCAGTGGACAAGCGAGCCCGGCCGGATGTGGAGGCTGACGACGCTGTTGTAGTAACCGAGCACGCGGCTCGGGCCGAGGACGATCAGAGCGGCAAGCGGCGCAAGGAAGATGCCCCAGGTGAGCCTGAAGTTCGCGAGTGCGCGGCGGACCGATCCACGCTCGACCGCGATGGCGCCCAGGACGAAGACGATCGGCAGCAACGCGTATTGGATCCGCGTCAACGTCGTCAGCGCGGTGAGCACGACGAACGCGATCTGCGACCAGCGGCCCGGGCGCGAGAGGGCGCACACACCGGCGTACAGCGCTGCGAGCACGAGCGGGTACGCGAGCGGATCGGCGAGGACGAAAGAGGTGAAGAAAAGGTTTGGCGAGGCGACGGTGAGCGCGCCCGCGACGAGCGCGAGACCGGGCCCCAGCCCGAGCCGGCGCGTCAGCAGGTAGACCGGGATCGCCGCGAGCGACATCGCCAGCACGTTCTCAGCCTGCGTCAGGCGGTAGGCGAGGGCGGGGTCGTGGAACAGCCAGAATGGGGCGGCGGCCAGGGGCTCCAGCAGCGCGGGGAAGTGAGCGGGCGCGCTGCGAACCAGCGGCCGGCCGTGCTCGGCCAGTGAGCGGGAGATCGACGCGTAGATGTATTCGTCCGGAAAGTACTGCGGCGTCGCGTGGCCGAGAGCGGCGACGAAACGGATCAGGAAGCTCGCGCTGACAATGCCCGCGAGCACGAGCCTCGCCGGGATCGCCGAGATCCGCGCGAGCCCGAGCGGGAGCCGCAGCTCCTCGGTCCGCGGAGCGGTGAGATCCATCGCCACGGAGTGCTCATCGGCACGTCCCCGGCATCCCTTGAACGAGTGACTGGGAGGGTCTGGCGGAACGGCACAGACTCTGTTTCGCTAGACCCTCCTATGAGGGCGAGTCGCCGTCGCCGTTCGCGCGCTCGATCGGCACGAACAGACGGCAGTGCGGGCACTTGAAGCCCTCGTGGCGCGAGCCCTCGGCGAGCAACTCGCCGGAGAACGGCTTCTTGCAGTGCGGGCAGACGATTTCGGGTTGCTGCCTGGTCAGCTCGCTCATCGAACCGAAGCTAGCAGAGCAGTCGCCGGCGACAGGCGTCCGAAGCTCTCGCCAGGGGTCGACAGGTCGGACTTTCTGGACCATAGTGAGTGCTCGATCTCTGCGGCCATGAGACTCGATCCCAACACCCATGCCTACGTGATGGCGACGGCGTTTTTCACGTCGATCTGCTTCGCGATCGCCGCGATGAGCGTGATCGGACTAGCGATCCACCTCCTCGCTCCCGGCGCCAGCTGAGCAGCCGCCAACCGCGTTTCGCCCTTCGCGGCTGACAGCCGGGACGGTTCAGCTCGTCTGCCGACGGCTCCCTCTTGACACGGCCCACCGCGCGTGAGAAGTGCTTCGGCTTTTCTATCCCCGGCGTCAGGCGGATTCGTAGACGAGGATCTGCACGCCGTCGCCCACCATCTTGGAGTCGGCGAGCCGCAAAGCCTTCTTGTCGCTCGTCTTGCCGAAGAGCCTCTTCCCGCTCCCGAGTACGACCGGGTAGACCATCAGCCGGAGCTCGTCGACCAGATCGTGCTCGATCAGCTCCTGCACGAGTTGAGCGCTGCCCGCCACGAGAATGTTCCCGTCGACCTCCTGCTTCAGCTTCGAGACCTCTTGCGCGACGTCCCCGCTGAGGACGGTCGTGTTCTGCCACTCGGGGTCGGTGAGCGTGGAGGAGACAACGTACTTCGGCATCGAGTTCATCCTCTCGGCGAAGCCGTGCTCGTCGGTGATCGACGGCCAGGCCTTGGCAAAGCCTTGGTAGGTCACGCGTCCCAGTAGCTGTGCCTCGGCCTCGAGGAGCTCGTCCAGCTTGAACTTGTCGCCCTCGTCTCCGCGGCTGACCTGGAAGCTCCAGCCTCCGTGCTCGTAGCCCTCGGCTCCGCCGGGGTCCTCCATGACGCCGTCGAGCGACACGAACTCGGTTACGACGATTCGGCCCACTTGGTCCTCCGATCGGTTGCGCCTTCTCTAGACCGCCGCGGGAGCGGCGGCGGCCGGCTGCTCCCTGTCCGTCGGCGGCTCGACTCCCGCCGCAGCGTAGGCCTCATCCTCGTCGAGCGTCTCGTGCTCGAGCAGCGCCTGGGCCAGGGAGTCCAGCTTGCCTCGGTTCTCCTGCAGCAAGGTCACGACCTCCGCGTAGGCGTCCTGAACGATCCGGCGCGCCTCGTCGTCGATCAGCTGCTGGGTGTGTGGCGAGACCTCGCTGGCGCCCGGCCAGGCCGGTCCTTGTCCGTCCGCGGGGATCACGGCGAGCAAGCCGATCGCGTCGCTCATGCCCCAGCGGCCGACCATCTGACGGGCGACCTGGGTCAGCTGCTGGATGTCGGACTCGGCTCCTGTCGAGGGCTCGTCGTAGACGATCTCCTCCGCGGCCCGGCCGCCTGCCGCGACCTTGATCTTCGCGAGCAGCTCCCGCCGCTCGTAGTTGTAACGGTCGGCATCCGGCGCCGAGAACGTGACGCCGAGCGCCAGTCCGCGCGGGATGATGGAGATCTTGCGGACCGGGTCGGCTCCCTCGGTCAGCATGCCGACGATTGCGTGTCCGCCCTCGTGATAGGCCGTTCGGCGCCGGTCCTCCTCGGTCATCATCACCTGCCGCTCGGCACCGAGCACGATTCGCTCCAGCGCATCGGTGAAGTCGGCCTCGGTGACGACATCGTGATTGCGGCGGGCCGCAAGCAGGGCCGCCTCGTTGACGAGGTTCGCGAGGTCCGCGCCGACCATCCCCGGCGTCGTCGCGGCGATTCGGCCGAGGTCGACGTCGGGGGCGAGCGGCACGCCACGGCTGTGGACTTTCAGGATCGCTTCGCGCCCCCGCCGGTCCGGCGGTTGTACGGCGACTCGCCGGTCGAACCGGCCGGGGCGCAGGAGCGCCTGGTCGAGCACGTCGGGCCGGTTGGTCGCTCCGATCACGATCACGCCGGTCGACGAGTCGAAGCCGTCCATCTCGGTCAGGATCTGGTTCAG
>JALYLK010000205.1 GCA_030774275.1 Actinomycetota bacterium | reverse complement strand
TGGTGGTCAGCGCGGTAATGGGCATCGAGGTCCAGACCACCCGCGCCTGGCAGCGCGGGGAGGAGTACGACCTCTCGCGGGTCGTGGTCGTGAACATGCTCGACCGCGAGCGCGCCGACTTCTTTCGCACCCTCGACTCCCTCCGCGACCAGTTCTCGCCGCGCTGCGTCGCCGTTCACCTGCCGATCGGCGCCGAGCACGAGCTAACGGGCGTGGTCGACCTCCTGCACATGAAGGCGTACCTCAGCCCCGAAGGCGAGCGCGAAGCGTCCCCGGGCGAGATCCCGGCCGAGCTCGAGAGCCAGGTTGCCGAGTACCGCGAGAAGCTGCTCGACTCGGTCGTGGAGACCGACGAGGCGCTGATGGAGCGCTACCTCGACGGCCAGGAGCTCTCCGACGAGGAAGTCGCGCACGCGCTCAAGGACGCCGTCACGCGTGGCGAGATCTTCCCCGTCGCCTGCGCGGTCGCGACGAAGAACCTCGGCACGACCGCCCTGCTCGACCTGCTCGTCGAGGGCGTTCCCTCGCCGGCGAAGAAGCACATCGACCTCGGCGTCGAGGGCGACGGTACGGCCGCCTTCGTGTTCAAGACGATCGCCGACCCTTTCGCCGGCCGGATCAACGTCCTTCGGGTCATCTCCGGCGAGGTCAAGTCCGACTCCACGCTTGCGAACCATCGCTCCCACTCGAAGGAGCGTGTAGGCCAGCTGCTCACGCTCCAGGGAAAGGAGCACACGCAGGAACCGGCGTTCGGTGCCGGGGACATCGGCGCCGTTGCGAAGCTCAAGGACACCACCACAGGCGACCTGCTGCTCGACACCGACCGAGAGGTCGAGACGCCGGAGATCGGCTTTCCGGAGCCGGTGATGAGCTTTGCGGTCACGCCGAAGGCGAAGGGCGACGAGGAGAAGGTCGCGGCCGCGCTGCGGCGGCTGTCCGAAGAGGACCCGACCCTCGTGATCCGCCGCGACCCGCAGACCGGCGAGCAGCTGCTCTCCGGCCTCAGCCAGATCCATGTCGAGGTCGCCGTCGATCGCGTCAAGAGCCGCTTCGGCGCCGAGGTCGAGCTCCACCAGCCACGCGTGCCGTATCTCGAGACGATTCGCAAGGAGTCGCGCGCTCACGGCCGCTACAAGAAGCAGACGGGAGGCCGCGGCCAGTTCGGCGACGCCGTGATCGTGCTCGAGCCGCTCGAAGGCCACGAGGGCTACGAGTTCTCGGACGAGATCGTCGGGGGCGTGATCCCGCAGGGCTTCCGGGCGGCCGTCGACAAGGGGATCCAGGAGGCGATGCAGCACGGAGACCTTGCCGGAGCTCCTGTTCAGGGGCTGCGCGTCCGCCTGGTCGACGGCTCCTACCACTCGGTCGATTCCTCCGAAATGGCGTTCAGGATCGCCGGCTCGATGGCGTTCAAGCAGGCCTACGAGCAGGCGGATCCGGTGCTGCTCGAGCCGATCGTGGACGTCGAGGTGACCGTCCCCGACCAGTCGGTCGGCGCCGTCAACGGCGATCTCAACTCACGCCGCGGCCGCCTGCAGGGGATGGAGCCGAAGGGCGGCATGACGACGATCAAGGCCGAAGTGCCGATGTCGGAGATCCTCACCTACTCGCAGTCCCTGACCTCTCTGACGGGAGGACGTGGCGACTATCACATGAGTTTTGCGCGTTACGAGGAAGTTCCCTCGCACATCGCGCAGAAGATCATCGCCGAGGCCAAACAGGACAAGGAAGAGGCCGCGGTCTAGGACGATTTCGCCGCTATAGTCGCGCGGATGCGGATCACGCGGCTATCCGTGGCTCGCAGTTGCGCTGTGTGCGAGCGCACCTTGCTGATGGGCGAGCGGTCGACTCGCTTCACACCCGACGGCGAGAACTTCGTCGACGTGTGTCCGCTCTGCCAGGACATCGCGCACGAATACGGCTGGCTGAAAGAGGGCAGTCCGAGCACGCCGACGGTCTCGACCGAGCGGCCGCGCCGCCGGCTCAGCCTCTCGAGCCTGTTCGAGGCGCGGAGGGATGCGGTCTCCGAATCGCCTGTGGCCGACGAGCCGATCCTGCGGCGTCTCTCGGAGCCGGAGCGCGAGGTGGTCGAGGCGGCCGACCTCTTCAACCAGACCGACTTTCGGCGAACCGTTGCGGGGATCGCGAAAAGCCTCGGCGCGCCGAGAACGAGTATCCGCTCGCTCTCCGGGGTCAGCGGCGAGGTGGTCATCACGATCGCCTGGGACATCTCCTGGTACCAGTACCGCGTCACGCCTGAGCTGGCCCAGCCGGTCCGGCTCGAGGAGCGGGGGCACGAGCTCGCCGAGCTCGACGCGCTGTACAAGGACTGGAACGCCCACCTGGACGAGCACGGGCGAGTCGTTCCGAACATCGCCCGGGTCTAGTCCCTTTGCGACACGTCCGGGGTCTGACCCCCGACGTGTCCCGAAAAGACAACGCAGGGGGTGGCTCGCGCAGGCGGCGTCCCTACACTACGAAGCAGAATGATCTATTGCGTGATCCCGCGGGAGCTCGCCGACGAGCTCTACGACAAGATGGTCGACTACTACAAGGACAACCCGAACGTCGAGGTGATCGTCGACCGCCGTGACGGCCCCGACAGACGCGCCGGCAAGCCGCCGGGGGAGTTCGAGGAGAAGCGGCTGACCAGGGATCGCCGCCGAAGCCATCCGGGAACCTTCCCCGACACCGAGCCGCCGGAAGCCAGTTAGTGCACCGTCATTAGAATCGCCCCGATGGCGATTCTCGGCGCAAAGACCTTCCAGAACTACATCGACGGCGAGTGGGTCGACGCCGCCTCCGGCGAGACCTTCGAGTCGACGAGCCCGGCGGACGGCGAGACCATCGGCGTCTTCCCGAAGTCAGGGCCGGGCGACGTTGACCGCGCCGTCGCTGCCGCGAAGGCAGCCTACGAGGACTGGCGACTCGTACCCGCGCCGAAGCGCGGTGAGATCCTCTTCCGCTTCGCGCAGCTGCTGGCCGAGCACAAGGACGACGTCACCGAGCTGATGACCCACGAGATGGGCAAGGTCAAAGCTGAGGCGGCAGGCGATGTTCAGGAAGCGATCGACATGGCCTACTACATGGGCGGCGAGGGACGACGCCTGTTCGGCCAGACCACGCCGTCGGAGCTGCGCGACAAGTTCCAGATGTCGGTGAGGATGCCGGTGGGGGTCGTCGGAGCGATTACACCCTGGAACTTCCCGATCGCCATCCCGTCCTGGAAGACGCTGCCTGCCATCGTCTGTGGCAACACGGTCGTCTTCAAGCCCGCCACCGACACACCCGCGCTGGGCGAGCGTTACGTCGAGCTGTTCGCCGAAGCCGGACTGCCGAAGGGCGTCCTCAACATCGTCCACGGCGGCGGCAGCGACGTCGGCCAACGGCTGGTGGAGCATCCGGACGTCCCGATCATCACCTTCACCGGCTCGCGCGCGACCGGCGTCGCCGTCACGAAGGCGGCGGCGGAGAACCTCAAGCACGTCCACCTCGAGCTCGGCGGCAAGAACGCGATCATCGTCATGGACGACGCGGACCTCGATCTGGCCGTCGACGGCATCGTCTGGTCGGCGTTTGGAACGTCCGGTCAGCGCTGCACGGCGGCGAGCCGCGTGATCGTCCACGAGGCCGTGTACGACCAGCTCGCCTCGCGCCTGGTCGCCCGCGTCGAGCAGCTACGGCTCGGGCCCGGCTGGGAAGACGGCACTGATGTCGGCCCGGTGATCAACAAGAGCGCGCTCGAGAAGATCCACTCCTACACGGAGATCGGCCAAGGGGAGGGCGCAACGCTTCTGACCGGTGGCGAAGTCGCCGCCGGCAACGGGCTCGACAAAGGTTTCTACTACCGGCCGACGGTCTTCGGCGACGTCGAGTCCGGAATGCGGATCGCCCAGGAGGAGATCTTCGGCCCGACCACGGCGCTGATCCGCGTGCGCTCGCTCGACGAGGCGATCGCCGTCTCGAACGGCGTGGAGTACGGGCTCTCGTCCTCGATCTTCTCGCGTGACATCAACAAGGCGTTTCGCGCGATGCGCGATCTCAACACCGGGATCACCTACGTCAACGCCGGCACGATCGGCGCCGAGGTTCACCTTCCGTTCGGCGGCACCAAGGACACCGGCAACGGCCACCGCGAGGCCGGGCAGGCCGCCCTCGACGTGTTCACCGAGTGGAAGTCGATCTACGTCGACTACTCGGGCAAGCTGCAGCGCGCCCAGATCGACACGGACGAATAGCGCGGCCGCGTGCGCGGTCTACGTGGAGAGCGGCCGCACAAGCTCGTCTGGTTCGTGCCGGAAGAGGCGCTGGACGCGACCCGCGCCGCGGTCTTCGCGGCGGGCGGCGGCCGGATCGGCGACTACGAACGCTGCTCGTGGTACACGGCGGGCACGGGCACGTTCCTTGGCGGCCCGGGGACGGCTCCGGCAACAGGCGAGCCGGGCCACGAGGAGCGGACGCCGGAGCTCCGGGTCGAGACCGTCGTCCCGGGCGAGCGCGTCGAAGCCGTCCTCTCCGCCCTGATCGCGGCGCACCCCTACGAGGAGGTCGCCTACGACCTCTATTTGCTCGCGTGAAGGCGAGGCTTTCAACCGACGGCGGAGCGCGCGGCAACCCCGGCCCGGCGGCCTACGCCTACGTGCTGGAGGCCGACGACGGCACCGTGCTCGACGCGCGCGGCGAGACGATCGGCGTTGCCACGAACAACGTCGCCGAGTATCGGGCCCTGATCGCGGGCCTCGAGAAAGCGGTCGAGCTGGGCGTGGACGAACTCGAGGTCATCTCGGACTCGGAGCTCCTCGTCAAGCAGATGCAAGGCGAATACCGGGTCAAAAACGAGGCGCTACGCGAGCTCAACGACGAGGCGAACTCCCTGGAGCGGAAGCTGGGGCGAGTTCGCTACACAGCGGTCCGGCGAGAGCACAACGAGCTGGCGGACAAGCTCGTCAACGAAGCCTTAGACGCCAGCTAGCCCGGCTATAATGCGGCCCGCGCGGATGTAGCTCAGTTGGCTAGAGCGTCTGCTTGCCATGCAGAAGGTCGTGGGTTCGAATCCCATCATCCGCTCT
>JALYLK010000204.1 GCA_030774275.1 Actinomycetota bacterium | reverse complement strand
TCGATGAACAGGATGATGTCGCCGCGCTGGGTGATCTCCTTCATCACCTTCTTGAGGCGCTCCTCGAACTCACCGCGGTACTTGGAGCCGGCGACCAGCGCCGCGAGGTCGAGGGTGTAGATCTGCTTCCCCTTGAGCAATTCGGGCACTTCGTTCCCCGAGATGCGCGCTGCGAGACCCTCGACGACGGCGGTCTTGCCGACGCCTGGCTCGCCGATCAGGACGGGGTTGTTCTTGGTGCGGCGCGAGAGGATCTGCATCACGCGCTCGATCTCCGTCTGGCGTCCGACCACCGGGTCGAGCTTCGCCTCGGCGGCGAGCTTCGTCAGGTTGCGGCCGAACTGGTCGAGCAGCTTCGAGCTCTTCGACTTCTCGCCCGGGGCGCCGCCGGGGCCGCCCTGCTGGCGCCGGCCGGGGCCGGAGAGCATGCGGATGATCTCGTTGCGAATCTTCTCGGCGTCGGCGTCGAAGTCGAGCAGGATCCTGGCAGCGACGCCTTCGTTCTCGCGCACGAGACCGAGCAGGATGTGCTCGGTGCCGATGTAGTTGTGGCCCAGCGACAGCGCTTCGCGAAGCGCCAGCTCGAGGACCTTCTTAGCGCGCGGGGTGAACGGGATTTGGCCGGTCGTGACCTCGTCGCCCTGGCCGACGATCCGGGCGACCTGCGCGCGGACCTCCTCGACGGTGATGTCGAGGGACTCGAGGACTCGAGCCGCAAGCCCTTCCTCCTCGCGCAACAGCCCGAGCAGGATGTGCTCAGTACCGATGTAGTTGTGCTTGAGCGCGCGCGCCTCATCCTGGGCCAGGACGACCACTTGGCGGGCTCGTTCGGTGAAGCGTTCGAACACGTACTTCCTCTCTCGGCTTCCAGGACCCTACGCCTTAGCGCCTGCCCACTGTAGCGAACGGGTCGGGGGCCCCCGGAGGGCTAACAAAAAGGCTTTACCCATCCGTTACCAGCGCTGCAGGGAGGCCCGAAAAAGAGCTCCGTTTGGCCGTAACTCAGAGGCAAGAACCGTTCGGCGATCTGCGCGCATCCGTAGTCTCTGCGGCATGAAAGCCAAGGAACGGCGCACGGCTCTGATCACCGGCGGGGCCGGCTTCATCGGCTCGCACCTCGCCGAGCTTCTGCTCGACGCTGACTGGGCGGTGTACGCGCTGGACGACCTTTCGACCGGGAACGAATCGAACATTGCCCAGCTCCGCGATCGCCCCGACTTTCACCTCGTCGTCGACTCCGTCCTCTCCCACGCTGTCGTCAGCGAGCTCACTCATCGGTGCGACGTGGTCTTCCACCTCGCGGCTGCCGTGGGCGTCAGGCTGATCGTCGAGCAACCCGTCCACACGATGGTGACGAACGTCCAGGGCACCGAGACGGTGCTCGAATACTGCAACCGCTTCGGCAAGCGAGTGCTCGTCGCCTCGAGCTCCGAGGTTTATGGCGATCACCGCACCGAGCAGCCGCTCTCGGAGAACGACCGGCGCGTCTATGGGCCGACCACGGAGAAGCGCTGGCTCTACGCCGATTCGAAGGCGATGGATGAGCATCTCGCCCTCGCCTACCACCAGGCTCGTGAGCTGGACTGCGTGATCGCGCGGTTGTTCAACACGGTCGGCCCACGTCAGAGCGGTCAGTACGGAATGGTGATCCCGCGCTTCGTCGAGCGGGCGCTGGCCGATGCTCCGCTCGAGGTTCACGGCGACGGAAGCCAGACACGGTCCTTCTGCCATGTAGACGACACCACCCGCGCGCTCAAGAGTCTGATGGAGGCGGAGGGCCTCTCGGGCGAGATTCTCAACGTCGGCGCGACCGAGCGAATCCGGATCCTCGATCTGGCGGCGAGGATCATCGAGCTGACGGGATCGAGGTCAGAAATCGTCTTCGTGCCGTACGACGAGGTCTACGGCCTCGGGATCGAGGACACGCTTCACCGCGAGCCGTCGATCGAGAAGATCGGACAGGCGATCGGGTGGCATCCGACCTGCGACCTGGACCGAATCCTCACCGACGTGGTCGACCACGTCCGGGCCGCGCCGCCGACCGAAGTCCCGGCCTCCTAGTCTCGCGGGCGTAGCGCCGGAAAGAGCACCACATCGCGGACGTTGTCCCGACCGGCCAGGACCATCGCCAGCCGGTCGATTCCGAGGCCGACGCCACCCGTCGGCGGCATGCCGTAGGCGAGCGCCTCGACGTAATCGGGGTCGCCCGGCTCGCCGCCGACTTCGGCGGCCTGCTGCTCGAAGCGCAGTGCCTGCTCGAACGGGTCGTTCAGCTCGGTGAAGGCGTTGCCGAGCTCCGTTCCGCCGACGAAGTACTCGAACCGCTCGACGGTCGCGAGATCGTCGTCGGTTGCGCGGGCGAACGGCGAGAGCTCTACCGGGTAGTCGTGCAGGATCGTCGGCTCGATCAAAGCCGGTTCGACGAAGTGGCTGAGCGCATGGTCGACGAGCTGGGCCCAGCTCTTGTCCTGTCCGGTGTCGACTCCGCGGTCCTCCAGGCGCGAGCGCAGGTCGTCCGGGTCTCGCGTCCACAACCCCAGCTCCTCGAGCGCGTCCGCGAGCTTGACCCGGAGCCAGGGGGCCTTCAAATCGACTTCGTGACCGCGGTAAGTGACCTTCGTGCCGCCCGTGGTCTCACGGGCGACCGCCTCGATCAGCCGTTCGACGCGCTCCATCTGGTCGCGGTAGTCGGTGTAAGCCTCGTACCATTCGACCATCGTGAACTCTGGCACGTGCTTGTACGACAGACCCTCGTTGCGGAAGTCCTTGCCCAGCTCGTAGACCTTCTCGAGGCCGCCCACGATCAGCCGCTTGAGGTACAGCTCGGTCGCGATGCGGAGGTAGTAGTCGGCGTCAAGCGCGTTGTAGTGCGTCACGAACGGCTCCGCGAAGCCGCCGCCGTAGCGCGGCTGCAGCACGGGGGTCTCGACCTCGAGGAAGCCGGCATCGTCGAGCTGGCGGCGGACGGCCGCGACGATACGAGTGCGGAGTTCGAAATCCGCGCGCGTCTCTTCGTTCACCAGCAAGTCGAGATAGCGCTGGCGGTAGCGAGTCTCGACGTCTGTGAGCCCGTGGAACGTGTCGGGTAGCGGCCGCTGGATCTCTGCGAGCAGCGCTAGCTCCTCGACGGCCAGCGAGGGCTCTCCCCGTTTGGCGCGCGCCGGCGAGCCCGTGACGCCGACGATGTCGCCGAGGTCGATGTCGATCGGCCCCGTGCGGCTTGTGTCACAGAGGAGCTGGATCCGGCCCGACCGGTCGACGAGGTCGAGGAACACGAGCTTTCCCATCTCCCGGCGCGCCATCACTCGTCCGGCGAGACGGCGCTTGTCATCCGCCTCGCCGCCCGGCTCGAGCTTCTCTGCCTCTACCCGGACAGAGGCGATGTCGTCCCGGTCGGGAAAACGCTTCGGCAAGCTCATCGCCGCGCGAGCCTAACGAGCCTGCAGGCGTCACGGTTTCGTCACAGCCCGGTCTCCCATACGCGTCGGTTTTCGAATTAGGCTCGATGGTGGGCGGGGGTGGTGGGAACCCTGGTTGTCGCGCGTGAACCATTTGCCTCCGTCCGGCATGAATTAGCGTCGGCCCGGAATGGCGTCCGGCCCGATCCCGTTCATCGACGGTCACAACGACGTGCTGCTCGCCCTGCACCTCGCCGGGGCCGGGGCCGGGTCGTTTCTCGCCGGCCGTTCGGAGGGGCATCTCGACCTCCCGCGTGCGCGCGTAGGAGGATTCGCGGCCGGTTTCTTTGCCGTCTTCGTCCTGCCCGAGTCCGAGGAGGAGCGTGCAGCAACACGGCTCTCGGACCGCAAGCCACCGTATGCGCAGCCGCTCGCCGGTGCGGTGCCCACCGCACACGCGGCTCGCGAGGCCGGTCAGATCATCGACCTGCTGGAGGCCCTTGCATCGGGCGGCGATGTTCGCGTTGCCCGCTCGGCCAAAGAGGTCGAGGCGGCGTTGAACGGCGGCCCGCTTGCGGCGATCCTGCACCTCGAAGGTGCCGAGCCGATCGACCCGGATCTCGACAATCTCGGGGGCTTCTACGACCGGGGGCTGCGCTCGCTAGGCCTCGTCTGGAGCCGACCGAACGTGTTCGCCAAAGGCGTTCCCTTCCGGTTCCCGTCCTCGCCCGACATCGGCGGTGGACTGACGGAAGCCGGCCGCCGCCTCGTGGCCGAGTGCAACAGGTTCGGCATCCTGATCGATCTCGCACACCTGAACGAGTGCGGCTTCTGGGACGTTACCGGGCTCTCTGCGGCGCCGCTCGTCGCCAGCCATTCGAACGCCCACGCGCTCTCGCCGAACTCTCGCAACCTCACCGACCCGCAGATCGACGAGATCGGCCGCTCGGGTGGCATTGTCGGTATCACCTTTCACGCCGGGATGCTCACCGAGGCGGGCGGTGTCGACGCGAGCACCCCCCTCGCCCGGGTGATCGACCACGTCGACTACGTCGCCGACCGGATCGGGATCGATCACGTCGGCTTCGGTTCCGACTTCGACGGCGCCACGGTGCCGAACGAGCTCGGCGACGCCACGGGCCTGCCGCGCGTCGTCGAAGCGCTACGT
>JALYLK010000203.1 GCA_030774275.1 Actinomycetota bacterium | reverse complement strand
GGTTCGTGATCGAGCCGTAGAGCTTGTCGACCTTGTTCGCCAACTCCGGAATGGTCGGCGCGGTGATCTCGAACCACTTGATGCCGATTGCATTGAGCTGGCTCTCGACGCCCGAGTTGGCGGCCCCTCCCACTAGGAACGCCTTGACGTTGTGAAACCGATCGATCCCCACCGGCCCGAGACGCTTGATCTCCGCGAGCGTCACTTCCGGAATCCCGCTGTGGGTGACGTACAGGGGCGGTGCGTCGTCCGGGAAGTGGACGATCGGCGTCGCCGTGATCGCCGTCAGCGGATCGTCAGGCGTCAGCAGCGTTACCGCCCGAGGACGGTCGGGAACGCTCTGCGCGCTGCCGGGGAGCACGGCGGGCCAGATGTGCTGAGTCACCGACACCGCGACCTCGAAGGAATTCTCCCCATAGATGCGGGTTGTGGTCTTCGTCGTTATCGTCGGCGCGAGGGTCGGCTGACCGGGCGGCGACGGCACGATCACCTTCCCTCCGCTGGATGCGCCAGAGGCAGTCAGGACACCTCCGAAGCCGAGCACGAGCAAGGCCGCTGCCGCCACGACGATGCTGGCACCTAAGAAGATACGAAACCTGAGCATCACTCGACTCCTTCCGTCGGGACCTGGAAGGCCGCAACTGGGACGGCGCTGCGCCCGCTCCAAGAGCCGGACGACGCGCCCCAGGGTGTCAATCAACGTACGGGGTGCCGCCCGGAGACGCCATGTTCCGGCGCGCGGGATCCATGCCCGAATCTGCGTCTTTTGCGGACCCAGCCGCGGCCCGAGGTCGGCCGCTGCGGGCTACCCGGTCGACTGGCGGCTCGAGGATTTGCGAAGCAGTCCGTCGTAGGGGTAGAAACCTCCGCAATTTAGTGGCAAAGTGCATTTGCCATGACACGGTTCGGGACCGCCGCCAGTCCCGCCGTTTCTACTGGCACGGCAGGGCTGGCCTCCCGTCGCTCGCTTCTCGAGCGGCTCGGGAAAGTGCGCGCGTCGTGGAGATAACGGCATGACCTCCCTCCTGTCGAGCGCTCTGGCAGACAAGCGGTTCTTCCGTTACTCACACGCTCCGTCCAGCAGCATGCGCCGGCTCGAGCTTCGCAGCCCTTGGGCCTTTTGCGTTGCCAAGAGCGTGGGAACGGCGCTTCATGTCGTTCTTCAAGGCGCCTGCCGGCTCGTGCCGACGACCGGCTCGCGATTGCTGCGGCTCGAGCGCGGGGATCTCGTCCTGCTTGCTCACGGGACCCGCCACGTGCTGTCCGATGATCCGAGTCTCCCGCCGGTCGGACCGGGTCGGAATAGCAGAAGCTCGCTACTCCTGAGCGGTGGCTACCAGGTGACGTGTCCCCTGCCGCTTCTCGCATCGCTCCCTGAGGTCGTACGAGTTTCGGCCGATCAATCCCGCGACCACGGCCTACGCGCGATCATCGACCTCCTCGAAGCCGAGCTCGAAGACGATCGTGCCGGATCCCCAACGGTCGTCGCCGCCCTGGCGGACGCGCTTCTTCCCCTCGTCGTGCGAGCCTGGCTCGACGAATGCGCCGAAGGTCTCGGCGGACACTCCCTCGAGACGTTGGGCGACCTTGAGATCGCAGCTGCTCTCGAGCGGATCCATGCCGAGCCGGAGCGTGCCTGGACCGTTACGGCGTTGGCGCACGAGGTTGCTCTCTCCCGCTCAGCCTTCGCCCACCGCTTCACCCGTGCCGTCGGCGAGCCGCCACATGCCCATCTCGCCCACTGGCGGATGACCGTCGCCGGTCGTCTTCTGCGCGATTCCGACCTCAATCTCGCCGAGGTCGCACATCGCGTCGGCTATGTGTCGGAGTTCGCCTTCGCGAAGGCTTTCAAACGCGACTACGGCATTGCCCCAGGCGGCTACCGCCGCCAGTCGGCCGCGTGACAACGGGTCAGTTTCGGTTCGAACGGGTTGTCTGTCAAGACAAGATTCGGTGGCCCACTCATGGCCCAAAAGTCCCTCAGACGATTGGCTTAACCATGCGGAGGCGTTGCGCCCGATTTGGCCTGTCACGCCGGAGGTCGCGGGTTCGAGTCACGTCGCTCCCGTAGAAGTCCCTCGAGACAGCACGCTGTATCGTCGGTTCGCACCCCAGACTGGTGTCGACTACTTCATCGGTCATCGGACTGTCGTCATGGGGATCCGCTGCGTGCAACGTTGATGAGCACTTTGCCGACGGCCCCAGCTTCGACAGCAGCGTGGGCGTCGTCTGTTTGCTCGAGCGAAAAGCGGTGCAGCGGTAGCCCCGCGTCCTCGCCGACGGGCAGCGCACCATCCGCGGCGGCCGCCGAAACGTCCGCGACCGCCTCGTCCTTTGCCGCACTCGGAACGGTGTACACAAGGACAAACTGGTATCGGACGTTCCGGTGCATCAGCTCTCCGACGGCGAGCTCGAGCTTGATGCCACCGTCGTTGGCGTAGG
>JALYLK010000202.1 GCA_030774275.1 Actinomycetota bacterium | reverse complement strand
CCACAGCGCCGCCGAGCAGTGCGAGCGTCGAAGGAGCGCCCCAGCCGTCGGTCGTCGCGCGCGTCATCGTGTAGACGAGCAGCATCAGTCCGGCCGTGATCGACGCGGCGCCGGGGAAGTCGAAGTGGCGATGCTCGAGGCCGGCACGGCTCTCCTGCAACAGCAACGGCGCCAGCACGATCGCGGCGACGCCGACCGGCACGTTGATGAAGAAGATCCACGACCAGTTCAAGTAGGACGTGAGCACGCCACCGAGCAAGACTCCGGCTGCAGCGCCGCTACCGGATGCAGCACCGTAGATCCCTAGAGCGAGGTTGCGCTCCCGGCCTTCCGCGAATCTGGTCATCAGAAGGGACAGCGCAGCCGGGGCGAGCAAAGCTCCGCCGAGCCCTTGCACCGCGCGGAAGGTGATCAGCGAGGCCTCGGACCAGGCGAGACCACACAAGAGGGAGCTCGCAGCGAAGACCGCGAGACCCGCGATGAACAGTTTGCGACGCCCGAGCAGGTCGGCCAGCCGCCCGCCCAGGAGCAAAGCGCCGCCGAACATGATCGCGTAGGCGGAGATCACCCACTGCAGGTTCGTCTGTGTGAAATTGAGATCCGACTTGATCGACGGCAGCGCGACGTTGACGATCGCGACGTCGAGAATGACCATGAACTGCGCGGTGACGATGAGAGCGAGAGCGCTCCAGCGCCGGTCAGTTCTCGTAGAATTGCTCACGTAGTTGTCCTCCCCAATCGTTGTCAGACACAACTATACAGCATCACAACGCTTTGCTGCGCTAACCTTTCATCCATGAGCACCACGAGCCTCCCAACATCGCCCGCGCCGCCGGATGTCCAGCTTCCTGAAGAACTCCTGGCGTCTGCCACCTTCCTGTTGAAACGCCTCGGCTTCGCGGCCAAGGAGCGGTCTCTGAAGGCATACGAGCCGACGGGGCTTCACCCTTATCACCACGCGATCCTCCTCGTGCTCAGCGAGCGCTCGCTGGAGACGCAGGGTGCGATCGCCGACGCGCTGGGCTACGACCGTGGCCAGTTGGTCGGACTGCTCGACGAGCTCGAGGAGCAAGGGCTGGTCGAGCGCCGTCGAGATGCCAATGACAGGCGTCGGCACCTCGTCAGCCTCACACCCGACGGGAAGCGAACGCTCCGGCGGTTGCGAGCGCTTTCGCACCAGACCGAGGACGAGTTCCTCGCCCCGCTCAGCGACGAGGAGCGTGCGACCTTGCATGCGCTTCTGCTCCGCCTCGCCGAAAAGCACGAGCCCCGCTGCGCGCCCTTCGCTCCGCCCGCGGCTAGCTGAGCTTGCCGCTCTATCTGACGGAGGCAAACGTCACCTCGCTGCTGGCTCCGGCCGATGCGCTCGAGGCGGTGGAACGGTCCTTTCTGCGGCTCGCTGCCGGCGCTGTCGAGAACCGGCCGCGTGAGCGGCTGCGGCTCGAAGACGGGTCCTTCGCGGTGATGGCGGCCGTCGACCGGGAGCTCGAGCTTGCCGGGGTCAAGACCTACGCCTGGCTACCGGGCGGGACGCCATTCGTAGTCGTCCTCTTCGACACCGGGCGAGCGGAGCTCGCGGCCGTGATCGAAGCGGACAAGCTCGGCCAGCTTCGCACGGGCGCCGCGAGCGGGGTCGCGGCAAAGTACCTGGCCCGGGCCGGAGCCACCAGCCTCGGGGTGCTGGGTTGTGGGTGGCAGGCGCGAAGCCAGGTCGCGTGTATCCGAGAGGCGCTGCCGGGGATCGAGCGGGTGGTCGCCTACTGCCGGACGCCCGAGCGGCTCGCCGAGTTCTGCCAGGAGACCGGCGCCGAGGCTGGAGAGTCGCACCGGGACCCGGCCGGATGCGATGTGGTCGTCACTGTCACGACCTCGAGGGACCCGGTGCTGAGGGGGGAATGGCTTCGGGACGGCACGCTCGTCTGCGCCGTCGGCGCCAATTATCCGAGCGCGCGCGAGCTCGACAACGTTGTCCTCGAACGCGCGGCGTTCGTTTGCTGCGACTCACGGGAGCAGGCGCGACTCGAGTCCGGCGACCTGATCGAGCCTGTCGAGGCCGGCGTTCTCGACTGGCTCGAGGTCCACGAGCTCCAGGAGGTCGTGGCGGGCGAGCTCGAGGGCCGTCAGTCGGGCGACGACATCATCGTCTTCAAGTCGAATGGGATCGCAGCCTGGGACGTCGCGATCGGCGCGGTCGCGCTCGACAAAGCGCGGAAGAAGAAGGTCGGAAGGCGAATCTAGGAGGGTTTTGGCGGAATGGCGCGGCCTGGGGGCACAGACTCTATTTCGCCAAACCCTCCTAGGAGAGGTCTTGCTCGGCCTCGGAGACCGCTGCCCGTCCAAGCGCCTCCACTACCTCCGGCCTTTCTAGCATTCGCCCAAGCTCGCGCTCAGTTGCGCGGTTGCGAATATACGGGTCTTCGACGATCTCGCTGAGACGGCGGCCACGCTCGTGCTCGCGGATGATGTACGCCGCGATTCTTTCCTCCTTGGACGAGCCGGCGAAGAGAAATGAGAACGGACTCCTGAGCAGGCTGCGGAACCTCGCCACGCCTCGATTCTACGGGCGGGCCGCGCTAGGGTTTTCTTTGTGAAGCGCCACGAGTCCAGCGCCGTATTTGC
>JALYLK010000201.1 GCA_030774275.1 Actinomycetota bacterium | reverse complement strand
GAGCAGCTTCGTCACCGTCGTCCAGTTCCGCGCCGTCGCGGTGACGCCCAGGCCCCGGCCGGCGAGGCGTCCCCACAGCTTCGAGCGGGCAACGCCGTTCGGGTGCCACCCGTAGATCTCGCGGCCGTTGACCACGAGTTGCTCCGGCTCCTCAACTGCCTCCTCGAGCTTACGCCTGCTCGCCGCAGGAAGCTCTCCTGCGAGAAAGCTCACCTGGTAGCGCTTCGGATCCGTGGCAACCTTGCCGAGCGGATTGAGCTCGACCACCCGTGCGAGATCCGCGGGCGTTCGGACGACGACGTCGATCTCGAGCCCGAACTCGTGCTCGATCAGGCCCTCGCACTTCCGGGCCGTCTGCTCGGGCTTCGTCTTGGTCGAGAGAAGGACGTTGCCGCTCTGGAGATGCGTCCGGACGTCTTCGAAGCCGGCGTCCTCCAAGACCTCGCGCAGCCTCGCCATCGGAACTCGATTCCGAGAACCGATGTTGATCCCGCGGAGGAGGACGATTTGCGTCGCCAGCGGTTGCAACTTACCCGAGCGTCATCGGGCGTCGAAGTGCGTAAGTCCCTCGGGTTCCTCCTCGAAGACCTCGAGGCGCTCGACCTCCGCTCCCCGCGGCCCCTCGCCAGAGAAGCGGGCGAGCGACTCGACGGCTTCCCGGCTGCCCTCGAACACGGCTTCCAGAGTTCCGTCGTCCCGGTTCTGCGCCCAACCAGCGACGTCACGGGTCTGCGCCGCCCGGGCGAGCGCGTACCTAAACCCAACGCCTTGGACGCGGCCGTACACGATGACCCGCCGGCGTACCACCGGCGGAAACCTACGCGGCCGTGTGCCGGGCTGCCGGCAGCGTCGCCTCCTCCTCGGGCCCCGACGGCGGCGGCCTGAAGAACGCGAAGTAGAACAGCACCGCGACCGCCACCATGGCGGCCCAGGCCGCCGACGCCGCCGGATGGAGGACGTTCGGGATATCCCAGTTCGTCCAGCCGCGCTTGACGATCTGCTCGGTCCACAGGTCTTGGACCTGGTTCGTGGCCCCATAGACGAGCATCAGGGCGAGGTAGAAGGCGGTCAGCGCGCGCAGCGCGGGTTGCCGAATGCCACCAACCAGGCGCGACAAGAGCAACGCGGTGATCAAGAGCAGGAAGCCGTCCATCCCGTGGTGATGGCCGTGGTGGACCGCGGCATGCGAATAGCCGGCGCCGGGCTCGGGCCGGATCGCGCCAGTCAGGAAGATCGACCCGAGCACCGGCACCCCGTCAAGGAAGAACCCGAGCTCGGCGGCGATGTATGGCGCCGCGAAGAAGAGCGACACGGCGCCGACGACGAGCCGCGCGCGGTCACCGTCCCGCGACGTGTGCGACGGCTCGCTCCGCCCGCTCCGAGTGGCCCAGGCGGTCAGCGCAACGGCCAAGACGACGCCGGCGACGGCAAAGGTGTTCGACCATTTCGGGTCGAGATGGCTCTCCGTCTGGACGCCCGGGTATGCGACAGTCGCGCAGAGCACGAGCGCCAAGGCGCCGAGGAAGTAGGCACGGCGGTTGGCAAGGCGATCGGTGACGATCGGCAGCGTCGCGACAGCGGCGACAGCGGCCGAGAAGCTGAGGAAGACGAAAGCGCGTCCGGCGCCGCCGACGAAACCGGTGTTCGTCGTCTTCCAGAGCACTGCCGGCGGCAGCCGCCAGTAGGTGATGAACACGAAGACGGCAGTTATCCCGAACAGGATCCAGACGGCCCAAACCTCGTTCAGTCGCGACGCCGGCCGGCGCACACCCACGACGGGCTCCTCATGTAGCTGTTGCTACGAGTGAGCGTACCGCCCTCTGGCTCGAGGCGCCGCCGGGCCCGCCGCGGCGCCTCGAGCAAAGCGAGGAATCAGGCAGTCGTTCCAGCCGCCCCCTTCTCGGCGCGCCACTGGTCGATCGCCTCTTGCGGGATCATGAGGTTGAGCGACTCGCCGGTCTCGAGCAGCGACTTCAGGCTCGACAGGATCATCGGCCAACCGCCCCAGATCTCGTCGCTCATCGCCTCGGTGAGGCCGCTGTGCGTCACGCGCA
>JALYLK010000200.1 GCA_030774275.1 Actinomycetota bacterium | reverse complement strand
GGAAGCGCGATCAGGCGCGAGTCCGCCTTGTGCCTGTTCTCCCGCACGACCAGCGTGCCGCAGTCGGCCGCGTAGCTGCCGTCCTCCGTCGCGTAGTGGCAGGGGTGGAGCTTCAGCTGGCCGGCATGTGCCCCGGACGGCACCGAGACCGAGTCCTTACCGGTCGCGAAATGCAGATACGCGAGACCGAGCACCGCCGCGCCGATGAGAGCGAGAGCGACGATACGGGCCTTGCTGAACGGTCGGGTCGTCGAGCCTTCCATCGCTGTTCTTTTCCTCGTGGAGTCCATGTCGCGACGCTACGACCGCCAAGGCGCCCTGCCATCGTCGGAAGGCCGGATTCCGGCTCATACAGGCCGACGATTCCGAGTCCTACTCAGGTAGGAGGCGGCAAGCGAAGGCGTGCAGTACGTTCACCGCATGAGCCGGATCGCGTACGTGCCGCGCAAGTACCGGTTCGACCTGCTGATCGCGCTGCTGGCGATCGCGGCGATGCTCGAGGTCGTGGTCGGGCGCGACTCGCCGGGCGCGCCCCGCTCGCTCTGGTTTGCACTTCCGGCGATCGCGATCATGGTGCTCCCGATCTTCGCGCGCCGGCGCTTCCCTTTCGGCGGGCCAACGACCTTCTGGGTCCTTTCAGTCGCCGTCTCGTTCGTCGACTGGCGGTTGATCCCGTTCGCGGTCAGCCTCTTCGTCGTCGGGCTCGCGGTGGCGTTCCTGCTTGGCAACCTGCGTAACGCCTATCAGGCGGGAATCGGGCTGGTCATTGCGGTCGCCGGTTCGGCGATCGTCACCTACAACATCCCCGGACACTCCGTCGACGAGCTCGTCTTTATTCCGCTCGAGTTCGCGATCGCCTGGGTCGCCGGCTTTGCCCTCCGGGAGCGTGTGGAGCAGGCCGAAGCGGCCGAGATGCGCGCCGCCCTGGCCGAACGGGAGCGGGACGCGGCGGCTCGGATCGCGGTGGCCGAGGAGCGAGCCCGGATCGCGCGCGAGCTCCACGACGTCGTCGCCCACGCCGTCAGCGTGATGGTGCTTCAGGTCGGCGCCGTCCGGCACAAACTCCCCGATGCGCTGGCGGAGGACCGCGATGCGCTCGGGGATGTCGAGCGGGCAGGCCGGACGGCGCTTGCCGAGATGCGCCAGCTGCTGGCGGCCATGCGCCGCGACGGGGACGAAGCCGAGCTCGTGCCACAGCCGGGCCTCGACGGCCTCGACGCGCTGCTGAAGGAGATCGAGCGCGCCGGGCTTCCCGTCGAGTTGCACCTGGCTGGCGACGCCGTCCCGCTCTCGCGCGGAATCGACCTCTCTGCCTATCGCATCATCCAGGAAGGGTTGACCAATGCTCTCAAGCACGCGCACGCCCCGGACGCGGATGTGACCGTTCGCTACCGGCCTGACGGTGTCGAGATCGAGGTCCGAGACAACGGCCAGGGCGCTTCGGCCAACGACGGCCTCGGCCACGGGCTCGTGGGCATTCGCGAGCGCGTGAAGATCTACGGTGGCGAGATGACGGCAGGAAGCGAGAACGGGGACGGCTTCGTGCTCAGGGCCCGCCTCCCGCTCAGCCCCAGCTCCCAATGAGTATCCGGGTCCTCGTCGCCGACGACCAGTCGATGGTCCGCTCGGGTTTCCGCTTGTTGCTCTCGCGCGAGGACGACATCGAAGTCGTGGCCGAGGCGAGCAACGGGCTCGAGGCGGTCGAGAAGGCCGTCCGCTTTCGGCCCACGGTCGTGTTGATGGACATTCGCATGCCCGAGCTCGACGGGCTCGAGGCGACGCGGCGAATCCTCGCCGCCGACGACAGCGTGCGGGTGCTGATCCTGACGACCTTCGACCTCGACGAGTACGTCTACGAAGCTCTCCGAGCCGGGGCCAGCGGTTTCGTTCTCAAAGACGACCCGGCCGAGCAACTCCTCGCCGCGATCCGCATCGTCGCCAGCGGCGAGGCGCTCCTCTCGCCCGCGATCACAAGACGCGTGATCGAACGGTTCGCACGCATCCCACAGCCCACGCATCAAAAGGAGATCGAAGACCTGACCGAGCGGGAGCTCGACGTGCTGCGCCTCATTGCCCGCGGCCTCTCTAACGCCGAGATCGGCGAGGAGCTCTACATCAGCGACACGACCGTCAAGACGCACATCACACACATCCTCCAGAAGCTCGACCTGCGCGACCGCGTTCAGGCTGTGGTGCTGGCATACGAGTCGGGCCTTTTCGACAGTGACGCGCCCTCGCCCAGCACTCGAGACGAGCGCCCCGTTCGCTGAGCGGCTCCAGACGGCCCGAAAAAATCAACGTCGGGCGATCGCTCGTTGACCCGGCGCGCTCGGGGTGGTAGCGATCTGTTGCGATCTGGATAAGGGCTTGACCGGTCGTTGGGGCATCTGAGAGGGTCCTCTTCGGATCGTCGCCGCGTTCTCCTGACGCGACGGTCTCGGTTCATCGAGGTCGTAGTTGCGGCGTCCAGAGACGAGGTCGATATGGCAACGACCGAAAGCACAACCGAGATCCGTCCGTTCAGCGTCGAGGTGCCGGAAGAGGATCTCGTCGACCTCGCCGCGGGAGCTGTTACTGCGCGCGGCGTTTCGTCCGCTACGAACCAATAACGACTAAGGGAGGTCGTCATGAGCACCACCGCCGAGACCGCCACCGGCATCCGTCCCTTCCACCTCGAGATTTCCGATGACGAGCTCACCGAGCTGCGCCGCCGCATCACCGCGACGCGGTGGCCCTCCACGGAGCTGGTCGCGGATCGGTCGCAGGGCGTGCAGTTGGCGCCGCTGCAGAAGCTCGCCCGCTACTGGGTGACCGACTACGACTGGCACAAGGCCGAGGCGAAGCTCAACGCACTTCCGCAATTCACGACCGAGATCGACGGGGTCGAGATCCACTTCATCCACGTCAAGTCGCCCCACGAGAACGCGTTGCCACTGATCATGACGCACGGCTGGCCCGGCTCGGTCATCGAGTTGCTCGAGGCCATCGGGCCGCTCACCGACCCGACCGCGCACGGCGGCGCCGCCGAGGACGCGTTCGACCTCGTGGTGCCGTCCCTGCCCGGCTACGGGCTCTCCGGCGAGCCGACGGAGCTCGGCTGGAACGTCGGCCGCATCGCGCAGGCGTGGGCGGAGCTGATGCGCCGCCTCGGCTACACCCGCTACGTCGCCCAGGGCGGCGACGTCGGCGCTTCCGTCACCGACGCGATGGGCCGCCAAGCGCCCGACTGGCTGCTGGGAATCCACACGAACTTGCTCGTGACCGTCCTGGCGGGCGGTCCCATGCCGTCGGAAACCGCGGAGGAACGCGCCGCGCTCGACCAGATCAAGACCTTCCGGACGAGCGGTAACGGCTACTTCCAGGAGCAGGCCACGCGGCCACAGACGATCGGCTACGCCCTGCTGGACTCACCCGTCGCCCTGGCGGCCTGGATGCTCGACCACGACACCGACGCCTAC
>JALYLK010000199.1 GCA_030774275.1 Actinomycetota bacterium | reverse complement strand
GGTTTCCCCCGTGTGCCCCCTCGCTGGGTTGACGCGCGTCCCGCGCAGATAAGGCTCCGGCGGGCATAGCCCGCCTCCGCCGAGAAGACAGAGAGCTCGTCGACCGATTGACTCTCGTTGCGGGCGGAACCAGCAGCCGCTCCGCTGCTAACCGCGCCAGTGGTTGGTGATCGGCGTCCGCCTGTCTCGGCCGAAGGCCTTCTGTCTTAGCCTGACTCCAGGGGGTGCCTGGCGGCGCTTGTACTCGGAGCGGTCGATCATCGACACGGCCCGTTCGACGACGTCGGGATCGAAGCCGTCGGCGCTCAGCTCTTCGGCCGAGCGGTCTTGCTCGACGTAGGCGGCGAGCACCTTGTCGAGCGCGGGGTACGGCGGGAGCGAATCCTCGTCCAGTTGGTTATCGCGGAGCTCGGCGCTGGGTGCGCGGTCGATGATCGTCTGTGGGATCAGTTCATCGCCGGCCCGTCCGTTCAGATGCGTGGCAAGCCGGAAGACGTCCGTCTTGAAGACGTCCTTGAGCAGCGCAAAACCGCCCGCCATATCTCCGTAGAGCGTCGCGTAGCCGACCGAGAGCTCCGACTTGTTCCCGGTCGCGACGACCAGCCAGCCGAACTTGTTCGAGAGAGCCATCAGCAACACGCCCCGGATCCTGGCCTGCAGGTTCTCCTCGGTCAGGTCGTGCTCGAGGCCCGCGAAGCTCTCAGCCAGCACCTGCTCGTTGGCGTTGTAGATCTCGTCGATCGGCAGCTCGCGGAAGTCGGCGCCCAGGTTCGCGGCGAGCCGGCTGGCATCGGCACGGGTCTCTGCGGATGAATAGCGGGAGGGCATCGAGACGCAATGGACGCGTCGGGGGCCGAGCGCCTCGACCGCGAGCGCTGCCGTGAGCGCCGAGTCGATTCCGCCCGAGACCCCGATCACGACATCACCGAACCCGTTCTTGTTCACGTAGTCGGCCAGGCCCAGCTCGAGCGCGAGGCGCATCTGTTCGAGCTCGTCGAGTTGGGGGGCGACGACTGCCTCGACCGGTTCGCGCGCGCCACGCGAAGAGCCGACGTGGATGACAGGCAGATCGGGGAGCTCGCGGCGGTCGCGCGCGAGCGCGCGGCGGCGGACATCCCTCAGCCGGCGGCCGATCGCATCGGCGGGCTCGACGTCGACGACGAGCAGGGCCTCTTCAAAGCTCGGGCCGCGCGCGAGGACGTGACCCTCCTCGTCGAGCACGAGCGAGTTCCCGTCGAAGATCAGCTCGTCCTGGCCACCCACCGAGTTGCAGAAGGCGACGAAGCACGAGTTGTCGCGTGCCCGGGTGGCGAACATCTCCTGGCGCTCGCGGTCGCGGAGGAGGTGGAAGGGCGAGGCCGAGAGGTTGACGAGGAGCTGCGCCCCGGCAAGGGCAAGCTCTGTGGCAGGCGGCCCAGGCTGCCACATGTCCTCACAGATCGTCGGTCCGACGAGCGTTCCTCCATGCTCCAACAGCACCAGGTCGCGGCCGGGGGCGAAGTATCGGTCCTCGTCGAAGACGCCGTAATTCGGGAGAAAGCGCTTGCGGTAGAGCGTCTTGATCTCGCCGGCGGCGCAGACGGCGCACGCGTTGTAGAGGTCGCGATCGAACCACGGCACGCCGATCAGCGCGACGATTCCGCGAGCCTCGCGTGCGAGCTCCTCGGCCTTGGCCTGCGCGGCCTGCACGAAGCTCGGTCGAAGCAAGAGGTCCTCCGGGGGGTACCCGGTGACGGCCAGCTCGGGGAAAACCACGAGGTCTGCCTGCTGTTCCTTCGCTTCGGCCAGCCGCCGGCGAATCAACTCCGCATTGCCGTCGAGGTCGCCGACGACCGTGTTGATCTGAGCGAGCGCGAGTCTCATGCCGAGGTTTTAGCCTACCAGGCGAAAACTTGGCTGAGGCGTCGCTTGCGACGCCGCGACAAGGTCGCACCGGCTTGGCCGGTGCGACCGCCTGCTCATCGCTGCAGGCGGATCGCGTTCAGGTCGCGCTCGCGAATCTCGTCGGCGCGCCGGATCAGATCCTCGATGTCGTCGTGCTCGGCGTGGAGGTAGCGGCCCGTCAGCGCATCCGCGCGGCCCGAGGCGAGGACGCGGACCAGCTGCGGAGCCAACTCGGGCGGAGTCCAGGGCGCATCATCAGGGGCTGCCTTCGTCATCTCCGTCCGGACCAGACCGGGGCTGATGACGAAGACGGCGATCCGTCCCTCGAGCTGGTCTGCGAGCACATTGCCGAACCGCCAGACGGCAGCCTTACTCGATGAGTACGCCGTGCTGCCGGAATGCGGAAGGTAGGCGGCGCCGCTGCCGGTGATGACGATGCGACCGCGGCCGCGCTCCAGCATTCCCGGGATGACTGCCCGGGAGCAGAGGTAGACCCCAAGCACGTTGACTTCGAAGACGTTCCACCAGTCGGCGGGGTCGACCTCCCAGGCTTGTTGCTCGTGGACGTTCCGCCCCGCGTTTGCGACGAGGAGCTCGATCGGACCGAGCTCGGACTCGACCTGCTGGACCATTGCGTCGACAGAGGCGCGATCGCTGACGTCTCCGACGACGGCAAGGCCGCCGATCTCGCGGGCGATCTCATCGACTTGCTCGCGCGTGCGAGCGCTGACTGCGACGCGAGCGCCCGCGCTGCTCAGCTCGCGTGCGATGCCGGCTCCGATGCCGCGTCCGCCGCCCGTGACGAGTGCGACCTGGCCTTCGAGCTCCCGTTCGGTCACCGCGGCAGGATACGCCAGGCGGCGCGTTCTGTTCGGCTACCACTCCAGGGCCAGTCGGCCGGCTCGGCGCACAGACCGGCACGGACGGGGTTCGCGAGCACGTAGGCGCAGGTGTTCCCGAGCTCGTCGTCGTCCTCGATCAGGCCCGACCAGAAGCGGTCGCCGAAGAGATGGCCCTTTCTGCGGTAGTGGCGGTTGAACGACTGTGCGTAGACCCCGTTCAGCCGGTGGAAACCTTCGGAGAGCTCGTCCCGGAGGGCTTCGACGACCAAGTGGTAGTGGTTGGTCATCAGGCAGAAGACGTGGACGATCCAATCGTTTCGCTCGACTACGTCTGCGAACAGGCGAAGGAAGTAGCGGCGGTCGGTGTCGGTGCGGAAGATCGCTGTCCCGTCGACTCCACGCGTTCCGACGTGGTAGGTGCCGTCGGGAAAGACATAGCGCGGCAGCCGGCTCACAGCGACACCGTAGGGCCGCGGTTCGCGACCGCGTGTCTCGATGAGCCGTGCCTGTGAACGAAAAGTCACACTCCTGTGGCAGTTGCCATGTCCGCTTGCGGCAGTTCGTGGGGACAGTCCTCAGGGAACTGGCGGAAACGTCCATGGCCAAGGAGGCCCCGTTCGTTGGCGTTTACTCGCGCGCTGCGGCTTCGATCTCCGCCAGCGCTTCGGGGTTCTCGAGCGCCGAGATGTCGCCGGGATCCACGCCCAGCGCCTTTGCGCGCACCGCGCGGCGGACGATTTTCGCGCTGCGGGTCTTCGGCAACGACGGCACGAACAGAATGCGCTCAGGCGCGAAAGCCTTTCCGAGGTCCGCCGTCACGAGCCCGCGCAACTCGAGCACGAGCTCCTCCGACGGCCCCGCCCCCGGCACGAGCGCACAGAAGATCCAAGCGGTCTCGCCCTTGACCTCGTGCGGCACCCCGACCGCGGCCGCCTCGGCGACTGACGGATGGGCCACCACCGCCGACTCGAGCTCCGCCGGCCCGACGCGCTTGCCCGCAATATTGAGCGTGTCGTCCGAACGGCCGTGCAGGAACCAGTAACCGTCCTCGTCCACGGAGGCCCAGTCCCCGTGCACCCACACCCCGGGGAGCCGCCGCCAGTAGGTATCCAGGTACCTCTCCGGATCCCGCCAGAACCCGCGGGTCATGCCAGGAAACGGCTTCCGGCAGACGAGCTCGCCCACCTCGCCGCGCACGGGCCGGCCTTCAGAGTCGACCACGTCCATCGCCATCCCGAGCGCCGGCCCTCCGACCGAGCACGTCTTGATCGGCATCGCGACGGTGGGCGAGAGAAAGCACGCGCCGACCTCCGTCCCGCCGGAGCAGTTGATGATCGGACAACGGCCACCGCCGACGACCTCGTTGAGCCACCGATACGGCTCCGGGTTCCACGGCTCACCCGTCGTGACGAGCACACGAAGCGAAGACAGGTCGTGCCGGTCGACGAGCTCGCGACCGTGCGGAATCAGCGCGCGCGTCAGCGTCGGCGAGAGCCCGAGCACGGCCACCCGTTCGCGCTCCACCAGCGACCACAACCGATCCGCGGCCGGCCAGTCGGGCGCCCCCTCGGCGAACAGAACCGTGCAGCCGAGAGCATTGCCGCCAACGACCTCCCAGGGCCCCATGATCCAGCCCATGTCGGTGACGAAGTGGACGACCTCGCCGGGCTTGGCGTCGGCCTGGTAGGCGACCTCCCGCGCGATCGAGACGAGGAACCCGCCCTGGACGTGAACGACACCCTTGGGCCGGCCCGTCGTCCCCGAGGTATACGTCAACAGATACGGGTGCTCGGAGTCGACCTCCAGCGGCTCCAAAGTGCCGGGCCTTCCGTCCATCGCCTCCGCGTCGAAGAGATCGCGGCCCGCCGTCATCGGCACATCGTCCCGGCCGAGCCGCCGCCAGACGACCACGTGCTCGACCGACGGCGACTCGCGCACCGCCTCATCGACGATTTCCTTCATCGCCACTTCGCGGCCGCGCCGCAGCGACCCGTCGGCGGTCACCACGACCTTCGCCTCCGAGTCCTGGAGCCGCTGAGCGACCGCCGGCGCCGCGAAGCCCGAAAAAATCGGCACCTGCACTGCCCCAACGTGCGCACACGCGTGCGAGACGATCGAGACTTCGGGCGACATCGGCAGAAAGAACGCGACTCGGTCCCCTGGCTGCACCCCGAGGCCCACGAGCGCCTCCGCGAAACGCGTCACGCGATCGGAAAGCTCTCGGTACGAGAGCCCGTGCCGTTCGCCGTCCTCGGACTCCCAGCGCGCCGCGGCGACGTCCGGCGTCCGCTCTGCCCAGCGATGAACGCAGTTCCAGGCGAGGTTCAGCTTGCCGCCGACGAACCAGGTCGCCCACTCCGGCCCGCGGGACAGATCAACCACGCGGTCCCACGGACGAGAGAACTCGAGCCCCATGTCCTCGATCGCCGCGGGCCAGAACCATTCCGGATCCTCGGCCGAGCGCCGCTGCAGGTCGCGGTAGTCGTCGAAGCCGAGTCGCCTCATCAGCCTGACCACGTTCGCCTGTTCGAGCACTTCGGGAGTCGGCGTCCAGGCGATTTCCATCTCGTCGAGAAGCGTAGAGAACCGTCTTGCGCCCGCAGCTAGTGCTCGCTAACCTGGCGCGATCCAGCTACGAGCACGGGGGGAACGATGAGAGCACGGATCTTCGCCGACGAGTACCGCAAGTGGTGGACGCTCGGGGCCCTCTCGTTCGCCCTGTTCATGATCATGCTGGACAACACGATCGTGAACGTGGCTCTGCCCGCGATCAAGAGCGATCTGGGGATCGGGACGTCGGAGCTCGAGTGGGTCGTCACCGCCTACGCGCTCACCTTCGCGGTGCTCCTGCTCACCGGCGGCAAGCTCGGCGACCTCTACGGCCGACGCCTGATCTTCGCGATCGGCCTCGTCATCTTCACCGCTTCGTCACTTGCCTGCGGCCTCTCCTCCAGCGCGGCCGAGCTGATCGGAGCGCGCGCGGTGCAGGGCGTCGGCTCGGCCCTGATGATGCCTGCGACGCTCTCGATCATCACCGCCACCTTTGCGGCGCGCGAACGCGGCATGGCGATCGGCGTCTGGGCCGGCGTCTCGGCAATGGCCCTGGCCATCGGACCGCTTCTCGGCGGCGTGATCACGGAGAACATCTCCTGGAACTGGATCTTCTTCGTCAACGTCCCGATCGGGATCCTCGGGGTGATCGCCGCCATCGTCGTCGTGCCGGAATCCAAGGACACCTCGCACGAGCAAAGGCTCGACCCTCTGGGTCTCGTGACGTCCGGAATCGGCCTGCTCGCGCTCGTCTACGCGTTGATCGAGGGCCACAGCTTCGGCTGGACGTCGCCGCGGATTCTCGGCCTCTTCGTGGTCGCCGCCCTCGGCCTCGCGGCCTTCGTGTTCGTCGAGTCCCGCCAGCGGCTGCCACTGCTCGATCTGACGCTCTTCCGCAACGGAACGTTCACGGGGGCGAACATCGTCGCCATCCTGGTGACGCTGGCGATGTTCGGGATCTTCGTCTTCTTCCCGATCTACATGCAGACCTTCCGCGGCTGGTCGCCGATTCAGTCCGGTGCGGCCCTTCTCCCCTGGACGATCCTGATCGTCATCTTCGCGCCGATCGCCGGGAAGCTCACCGACCGCGTCGGCTCGCGCTGGCTGATCACCGGCGGCATGACGACGGTCGCCCTCTGCTGTCTCGAGCTCTCGACGGTGACCGTCAGCTCCAGCTTCTGGCACATGCTGCCCGGCTTCGTCCTCGGCGGGCTCGGAATGTCCTTCGTGATGACACCGATGTCGGCCGCAGTGATGGGCGCTGCTCCGGTCGACAAGGCAGGCGTTGCCTCAGGCGTCCTCAACACCTTCCGCCAGGTCGGCGTGGCGCTGGGGATCGCGATCATGGGCGCGATCATCACGAACCGCGAGGCGGCAGCCCTCCGCGCCGGCGCCGATCCGCCGCATGCGTTCGTCCACGGTCTCACCGTCGGAATGCGGGTCAGCGCTGTGATCTGTCTCGGCGGCGCCCTCGCGGCCGCCTTACTCATCCGCCAGTACCGTCAAGCCGATCAGGTCCAGACGCTCGCCGAGGCGGCATGAACGCAACGCGGCCCCGCATGGCCGCGCAGGAGCGCCGGCAATGCGTGGTCGGAGCGGCCTGCCGGGTCTTCGCCAAGTCGAGCTACAGCGGCGCAACCACGGCTGAGATCGCTCGCGAGAGTGGTGTCACAGAACCGGTTCTCTACCGTCACTTCCCTTCGAAGCGCGACCTCTACCTCGCCTGCCTGGACGCG
This sequence comes from Actinomycetota bacterium, assembly GCA_030774275.1. Lineage (GTDB taxonomy): Bacteria > Actinomycetota > Thermoleophilia > Gaiellales > Gaiellaceae > 13-2-20CM-68-14. The sequence continues at coordinate 3,014 of JALYLK010000199.1, read as the reverse complement.
GCCTGGGCGCACGTTCGCCAACTCTGGGAGCAGGCGGTCGCGAACGAGCCCGACCCCGGCTCGCAGCTCGGCGCGATGGGCCGCGCCTACGTTCATCAGCAGCGGGTCGGCGACAAGATCATGCTGTCGGATCTCTGGGTTCAGGCGTTGTCGGAGGCCGGCGAGGATCCGAAGATCCGCCGTTACCTGCGGGACCAGGTGCGCGAGGTGCACGACTTCGTCGCGGACAAGATCCGGCGCTCCCAGGCCGCCGGCGGGATCGCGAAGGAGCGCGACGCCGGCGCGGAGGCCTGGATCTTCATCTCGCTCGGGCTCCTGAGCACCATCGACCGGCGGCTCGGCACGGTCGGCGATCACGACTTCGAAGGGGTCTTCGCCTCGCGCCGGCGCTGGATGCTGGGGGACGATCAGCCCTGAAAAGAGAAAGGCCCCGGCTGCGGCTCCCGGGGCCTTTCCTATCTGTTTTGCGGCTTAGAAGCGACGGCCCGGAAGCTATGACTCTGCGGCCCAGCCACTGCTTCCGGGCCATAGTCGCTACTTATGGCGCGCCCCCTGCAGATCCCACCTGGCGTCCGGCGGTGCTGCAGAGTGGACTGACTATAGAACTGTCCCGAGGGGCCGTCAAGTAGCTCGATCAAGTGATTTGCACGTTCGCGACTTGACTCCCTTTTCGGCGCGGACATGCCCTTTTTGGGGGATGCCGGAATGGACAGGGTTGCATATGGGTGAAGTATGCAGTTGACTTCCCGTGAGTCGCTTATGCCGCGCGCTGCCACAAATACCCGCCGCAGCACCCACTCGGGCAACCGCCTGGGCGAGCGCGTGCGGCAGTTGCGCGTGGCCGCCGGCCTGACCCAAACCGACCTCGCGGGTGACAGGTTCTCGAAGGAGTACGTCAGCCAGATCGAGCGCGGTAAGACCAGGCCCACGCGCGAGACAATCGAGTGGCTCGCGGTCAAGCTGGGCGTCGATCCCGGCTTTCTCGAGCGCGGGGTTTCCGCGGACGAGCGCAGGCGCGTCGACACGTTGCTCGCGCGCGCGGAGGCGCTGACTGAATCGCACTGCTACGAAGAGGCGATTGCCGAGTACGAGAACTGCAAGACCGCCGTGCTTGCGACGGGTGTCACGGAGCTCGAGGTTCGCCAGCTCGCCGGCGAGGCGTGGGCTCGGATGGAGAACAGCGAGATCAAGCAGGCGATCGAGCTGCTCAACCGGGCGAGGATGCTCGCCGAGGCGCCCGAGTTTTCGGATGTCGACCGCGCAGATCTCTTCTTCCGCGTGGCCGTCTGCCGCTACCAGCTTTCCAGCATCGCGACCGCGGTCAACCTCCTCAACGAGGCCCTGACCCTGGCTGAGGGCTCCGAGCTTCCGTGCGACCGGCTGCGGGCGGACATCCTCGGCTGGCGCTCGCGCTGCTACCGGCGCCAGCGCGACTATGAAGCAGCGCGCGAAGATGTCGAGCGCGCGCTCGAGCTGGCTCAGGCGCTCGATGATCCGCGCAAGACCGCGGACACGTACTTCCAGGCTTCTCTTGTCAGCGAGCGGATGGGGCACTGGGTCCAGGCGCGCAATTACGCAGAGCGCGCGAAGGCCCACTACGAGCAGATCAACGACGAGCGAAACGTCGGGCGGCTGCTCAACAACCTCGGCGGCTTGAACTTCCAGCTCGGCAAGCCCGAGCAGGCGGTCGAGGATCTGAAGAATGCGTACCGGGTCCTGCTCGACAAGGGCAGCGACGCGGAAGCCGCGAACGTCGTCGCGTCACTCGCCCACGTGCATCTGATGACGGGCGAGGCCACGGCGGCGGAGGAGGAGGCCCGTCACGCGCTCTCCCTGATGGAGAACCGCGACGACTTCCTCTATCACGTGGCTCCGACCCAGCTCGTACTGGGTCGGGCGCTGTTGGAACAGGGGCGCCTGGACGAGGCGGAGGAGTTTCTTCGCGCGTCCGATGCAAGTGCCGAGAAACTCGAGTCCATCAGCCACCGGGCGGCTGCCTGGATGGCTCGTGGAGACCTCGCCGCCAAGCGTGGCGAGGACGGGGCTGCGGCCAAGCTCTACCGCCAGGCGGCGGAGGCACTCCAGGACGTTCGGTTCTAGTCGAGAAAGGAGGTGACATGAAAAAGACGCGACTCATCTTTCTGCTTTGCGCCCTTACCGCTGCTGTGTGGTCGTTCCCGGGACTCGCCAACGCGAAGGCTCCGGGGCTGGGACACAAGTCTCACGCCGCCAGCGCGTTCGACGGCGGAAGCGCGTTCGACGGCGGCAGCGCATTCGACGGCGGCAGCGCATTCGACGGCCACTAGGCTCGCGCGCGTCCTCACGCCGTGAGGCCGGCGCGGGCCCGGGACTAGACTCGGGTCCGTGCGCGCCGTCCTCGTGGCTGTCCTCGTCGCGCTCGTCGCGGCAGGCTGCGGAACGCAAAGCCGCTCTCGAAGCGAAGCCGGTGCTTCGGGCTCGCTGGGCTCTCTGCTGAAGCGCCAGGGCGAAGACGTTGCCGTCGTCGCCGGTGACTCGGATTTCGCTCCGGGCGACGTTCGCTTCTCGTTTCTCGTGATCAAGCACGATGCGAAGCCGGTTGAGCGACCTCGTGCCCGCGTCTGGCTTGCTCGCTCCCAATCCGGCCGCCCGTTCGAGCGCGCGACCGCGCGACTGGAGACGATCGGACCGCCGGGAGCCGGTGAAACGGCCAGCGGTGGGGTGGGCCGAATCTACGTCGTCCATCTCCGCGTCTCGAGGCCGGGGCGGTACTGGCTCGTCGCCGAGCCCGTCGGGGCGAAGATCCAGGCAATCGGGAACCTCGACGTCAAGGCTCATTCCGATTCGCCGGCGGTCGGCGCGAAGGCGCCGGCATCGGCGACGCCGACGCTCGCAAGCGCGCACGGTGCGGTCTCGACGCTGACGACTCGGGTGCCGCCCGACCGCGCGCTGCTTCGCTACTCGATCGCAGACTCGCTCGCGGCGCACAGACCGTTCGTCGTCACCTTCGCCACGCCGCGGTTCTGCACGAGCCG